>CAZTEE010000012.1:17707-18703 GCA_964611775.1 uncultured Phycisphaeraceae bacterium
GGCGGGCGCCTGTTCATCGCGGATTCGGCGTATGTCGGCGCCCAGCGACGCGAGGACGCGCTCGAGTTGTTCGTACCCGCGGTCGAGGTGGTAGACGCGGCGGACGATCGTCTCGCCGCGGGCGGCAAGCCCGGCAAGGACGAGGCATGCGCTGGCACGGAGATCGCTCGCCATAACCGGCGCGCCGGTTAGCGCGCGTACTCCGGAGACAACGACGCTGGCGCCTTCGTGTTCGAGCCGGGCGCCCATGCGTGTGAGTTCCGCGACGTGCAGGAAGCGTTGCGGGAAGATGCGCTCGGTGACGACGCTGTTGCCGTCGGCGAGCGCGAGCAGCGCCGTCGTCTGCGCCTGAAGATCGGTCGGGAAGCCGGGGTGAGGCTGGGTCGTCACATGAGCCGGTCGGAGCGGCCCGTCCCGACGGACACGGCAGGTGGCGCGCATCGGATCGGCGTCGGGGCTTTCCATCTCTTCGATCGACACGCCGGCGGCGCGGAGCGTCTCGGTGAACGCCATCAGCGCGTCGAGGGGGCAGTCGGTCAATGTAAGATCGCCCGAGGTGATCGCGGCGGCGGCCATGAGTGTGCCGGCTTCGATGCGGTCGGGGATGATCGTGTGCTCGGCGCCGGATAGGGCATCGACGCCTTGGATCATGATCCTCGGCGTCCCGGCGCCTTGGATCTTTGCGCCCATCGAGTTGAGCAGGATCGCGAGGTCGGCGATCTCGGGTTCGCAGGCGGCGGCTTCGATGAGGGTCTCGCCGCGGGCGAGGGTGGCGGCGGACATCACGTTCGCGGTGCCTAGCACGGTCGATCCGCTGCGTCCGCCGAGGAAGACTCGACCGCCGCGGAGTCGGCGACCGCCGCCGGTGGATTGAGGGGCGGTGATGACGATGTCGCCGGCGTCGAGTTCGATGCTGGCGCCGAGGGCTTCGAAGCCGCGGAGGTGGAGGTCGATCGGGCGGTCCCCGATGGCGCACCCGCCGGGCATGGCGGCCCG
>CAZTEE010000013.1:0-17227 GCA_964611775.1 uncultured Phycisphaeraceae bacterium
GCCACCATAACGGCGCAGCAATAAACCGGCTTGTTCCAGCACGGTTAAGTCTTTGCGAATGGTCACTTCCGAGGTATGAAACTGCTCAGCCAGTTGTTCAACCGATAATTCGCCTTGTTGCTGCAGCTGGCTCAACTGTTGCTGCAGCTTGGCCACCATAGCTTGCTGCGCGGCTCTTTCGCGACGACGCGAGGCCCGTACCCGTCGCCCATGCTGGCGCCGCAACTCGTCAGGGCGTACCGATCGCGGACGTAGGCGTACGTGTGCATCGAGATCGCGGTGATGTCATACTCCTCCGCGGCGATCGCACGGTCGTTGAGCGTCCCGATGTCCGCCCGCACGAGCCGAAACCGGAACCTGCCGGTGTCGATCGCGCCCCCGAGCGGCCACCACATGAAAGTGTCGTCCGCGTCCGGCGAATGGGCGAGCGTGAGAATCGGCCTGTCGTCGTCGGGCACGGGCATCGGGGATCGGCGATGATACACGACCACGACCGCCGACCCGAACACGCCACAGCCCGGCCCGCCTCGACGACCGTCCCCGGTTAAGACCCGATGGCCAAACGAACCGCCAAGCACGCCGACCCCGTCGTACTCAACCGCAAGGCCAGGCACGACTACACAATCGAGGAGACCCTCGAGGTCGGCGTCGTGCTCGTCGGCTCCGAGGTCAAGAGCATCCGCGCCGGGGGCGCGTCGCTCGCCGAGGGTTATGTCCGTGCCGAGGACTCGCCCCCGACGCTCACGCTCTTCGGCATGCACGTGCAGGAGTACCCGCCCGCGGCGGGCTTTCAACACCTGCCCACACGCACCCGCCGGCTCCTCGCGCACAAACGCGAGATCGTCCGCCTCGCCGGCCTGACACAGCAAAAAGGAGTCACGCTCGTCCCGCTTCGGCTCTACTTCGTCCGCGGGCGCGTGAAACTGGAAATCGGCGTCGCCCGCGGCAAACGCCAGAGCGACAAACGCGAGTCACTCATCAAACGCGAAGCACAGCGCGATATCGATCGCGCCATGTCCGTTCGCCGCCCGTGATCGGACCCGATCAAGCCTAGATCATTTTGCGTGAACATGTCCCGCGCGGTCGTGCCACCGACTTCGGTCGCTCTGGACCGAAGTCGGTGTTTGCGGCGCAGTTTGTCTCAATACCCGGAAGCACCGAGTTCGGAGGACCGAACTCGGTGGCACGGCTCCACGCTCGGGTTTGCCGCCGGTCACAAGGACGCAAAATGCGCTAATCACGCCTTGACCGCGCCGATCGGCGACGCCGCGTTTCTTCGGCTGCCGCTCGGCGCCCGGGTCGGCCCGCGATGTTCCGCGATCGGCTCGCGGTGGATGGACCAGAAAGATTCGAACGACCGCTCGAACGAGAACCGCCGGGCGTTGAACAGCGCCGCCTGCCCCATCGCACGCCGCGCCGGGCTGTCCGCGCCGAGCCGGGCTATCTCCCGCGCCCAGACTTCCTCGTCGTCCGCGGCGAGAACCATCCCCGTCCGCCGATCTATCACGATCTCCGCCGGCCCGCCCGCGTCCGTCACGATCGCGGGCAGCCCCGACGCCTGCGCCTCGATCACCACCTGCCCCAGCGTGTCCGTCGCCGACGGGAACATGAACAGATCGCTCGACGCAAATACACGAGGCAGGCGTTCGTCGCGGATCTCGCCGAGGAACCGGACGCGCGAGCCTCGCGTCGCGTCGCGCATCGCGCCGAGCGCGGGACCGTCGCCGACGACGATCAGTTCCGCCGCGACCCCGGCCCGCGCCAGGAGCCGTTCCGCCTCGCGCCACACCGCCGCGAGCATCGGCGTGTTCTTCTCAATGCTGACACGCCCGACGTAGAGCGCCTTGACGGTGGATCGGCTTACGCCGGCGAACCCGTCCCAGACCGCCGGGTCGCGCAGGCGGGGCCCGAACCGCGACAGGTCTATTCCCGGCGTGATCACGCGGACCTTCTCCGCAGCGACGCCGAGTTCCTCGATCGAAACCGCCGACACGCGCGACCGCGCCAGCACACGGTCGAATCGGCCGTACATCCCCGCCAGCGCGCGTGCCGTCACCAGCGACGCGAGTTTCGACCCGAGAAGCCGGTGCGCGTACCCGGCTAAATCCGTGTGATGCGTGCCCAGCAGCGGGACTCCCAGCGCCTTCGCCGCGATCATCCCGCAGACGCCCACCGGCCCGGGCGTCGAGACGTGCACCGCCGACGGGTCCAGCGCCGCCACTTCTTCAATAAGTTCCGCGGCCCGCGGCAGCGCCAGCCGCAGCCCCGCGTACCCCGGCGCCTCGACAAGCCCGACCGGGTCGACACACCGCACCGACGCCGGCCAGTCGCCGCGCTCGGCGGCACATGTAAATATAACCAGAGGCCGGCCCAGCGATTCGGCCTGCGCCGCGAGGTCCAGGACGAACCGCGACACGCCCGAGGTGTGATCGAGTGAATCGACGAACAGGCACACCGGGCGGGCGTCGCGCTCCGGCCGCGGGCGCCCGCGCGAGTTATCTTCGTCGGTCGGCGGATCGGACGCCGGGCCTTGATCCGCGTGGTTTGTCCGGTCGATTGAGATAAGGTCTCGGATGAGCCTCATCTCCGCGACGTGCTGCACAGCAGCGTAGACCTCGAATCCCTGCGCCGCGATCGCTCCCGCGACTCCCGGCGCGAGCGCGAACAGGCGCATCAGCATGCCGGGATCGAGCAATTCATCCCATTCCGGCGCACGATTATCTCCTCTAAAGCCCAGGGATTTCATCCCTGGGCTTAGGCGCGGCAGTGTCACCCGTCCCGCGCGCATCGCGCTCGCCAGCGCCGAATCTATCCGCGCGTGATCGGCGTCCGGGTCGGCGCCGGCACGCTGCGATTCGGTAAACGCCGCCCGCATCGGCGTCATCGCCGCGAGCGCCGCCCGGGTCCACGCGGCGACGCGCGCATCGCCCCCGTCGTGCGTCCCCGGCGAATCCAGGAACCCGCCCGCGACCGCGACGAACTGATGCGCGAGCGTGCGCGTGGTGGCGTCCCGGCCGCCGATGTGTCCCCCGCCGCGCATCACGGCTTGAAAGAAAGTATCGGGCGTGTGCGACCCCGGCGCCGCCGTCCAGGCGCGGGCGATGTTGAGCGTCGCGTGGTCGTCGCTCCCGGCGGTGAGCCAGCGTCTGGGCCAGAGCGCCGGCTCGCCGAGTTCAGTCGTTAGTTCTGCATAACGTTCGGAGTTGGTCGCGCGGAGGAACGCGTCGAGCGCCGCGCGGTGGCGCGCCGTGGTGTGCCCGCCGTTGATCGCCTCGACCCCGCCGAAGAGCAGCATCAGCCGTTCGAGCGTGCGCCGGTCCAGCCCGCCGGACATGTCGTAGAGCGGGTGCGCCAGCGCGTGCGGCAGGTTGTTCTCGCGGATCCAGTGCGCCAGCGCGACCGCGTCGTTGCGAAGCCCGAGCGTGCCGATCTGTTCGTGCAGGTCGGCGTCGAGCATCCAGACGAGGACGTGGAGCAGGCGCCCGTCGCCGGGCATGCGCGTGGTGATCTCCTCGCCGACGATCACGCCGGGGTAGCCGCGTTCGACTAGTTCGAGCGCGCCCTCGACGGTGTCGTGGTCGGTGACGGCGACGAGGTCCATCCCGCGGGCGCGTGCGACTTCGTAGACGCGTTCGGGTTCCGAGTAGGACTCGGCGATACCGAGCGCTTCGAGCCAGCCCGTCGCCCCCCGGCTGCTGGCGCGGGTGTGGACGTGCAGATCGACGCGCGTCAGCGGGACCTTGCCGCGTTTCGCGGGGCGGTCGTCCCGAGAATCGGACCTGTCCGGCGGGTTCTGAAACATCCCGCCCGCGCCGTGCGTCTTAATGGGTGGCGTCGCGTCCCGCGAACTTTCCATCGCTCCCTCCCGCGCCGCCCTCCGGCGGACTCTGGCATAGTCTGAACAACAATCGACCGGATGCGCGGGACCGACACAAACTCGGCTTCGTTCTGACAATATCCGAACCCATCCCTAGGAGATTCATCATGGCCCGACTCAACACCGTCGATCCCGCCGCCGCCACCGGCAAAGCGAAAGAGATCTTCGAAGGCCCCCTCAAGGGCAAAGCCTTCAACATCTACAAAGCAATGGCGAACTCGCCCGCGGCCCTCTCGGCGTACCTCGGCCTCGCCGGGGCATTGAAAGAAGCGTCGCTCTCATCGAAGGAGCAGGAAATCGTCCAGCTCGTCGTCGGGGAGGCCAACGGGTGCGACTACTGCGTCGCCGCCCACACCATGCTCGGCCAAGGCGCCGGCCTGAGCGAAGCCCAGACCAAGGACGCCCGCCGCGGGCACGTCTCGGGCGACTCCAAGCTCGACGCCCTGGCGCGCTTCGCCGCCACCCTCCACGAGAAAAAAGGCTGGGTCGGCGACGACGACCTCAAGAAAATCCGCGACGCCGGCTACAACGACGCCCACATCACCGAGGCCGTAACCGTCTACGCACTCGCAACATTCACCAACTACTTCAACCACGTCAACCACTCCGAACTCGACTTCCCCAAGGCGCCCGCGCTCTCCTGATCCGCACCGACACCAACTTCCGATCCTCGACGCGAACAGATGCGCACAACGGCCCAGGGACATGATCCCTGGGCTTTTTCGTGGTTATTAGAATGATCCTGAATTGCGAGAATGATCCCGGGCCTCACGCCGGTCGCAGCGACGCGACTACGTCCGCGATCGCCGGGTTCCCGCACCATACGACCAGGCGCCCGCGCTGCTCGACGTTGATCGCCACGGGCGCCCCGAGCGCGACGACAGCGAAGTCGTGGGCGCCCGGCTCTCCTTGTTCGAGGATCGTGCCGGCGATCTTCCGGCAAAGCCGAAGGTCCGGCCCGTCGAGGATCAGCGGGTTCCGAGTCCGCAGGTTCAGCGCGATCTCCGCGTCGATTTCGTTCCAGTGCTCGTCGGCGGCGAGTTCAAACGCCAAGAGATCGACGATCGGCCCCCACGCCCCCGCCGGGCACAGCGCGACCTCGGCCAGGTGCTCCTTGTGGATGATCCCCTCGATGAGTTTCGGCAACGACGCCGCCGGCGCCTCGACACGCCGCGACCCCGCCGGGTCTGCGTCCGCGCCCCCAGCACCGAAGATCACCACGCGCGGCGAAAGCCCGGCGTGCTCCGCGACGATCTCGTACCGCGCCAGCCCGCCCGAAACGCGCTCGACCATCCCGCCCGTTCGGAGCGACTCGATGAACTCTTTGTGCTGGAGGAACTCCACGCTCGTGTCTCAAAGTACGGACAGGGCAAAGTCTGCGCCCACGTAGCCGAGTGAGACTGTACCGCCCCGGCTCGCCGCGACGCAAGAGCGCGCCCGAACCGCCCGAGGCTGTTAGGCTTCGCGCACATCCCGGGCACACAGCCTCACGAAGAAACATCAGACACGCCGCACAATGACACAGGACTCGATCAGACTGCTCTTCGTGTGTTCCGGGAACACCTGCCGAAGCCCGATGGCGTCGGCGATCGCGGCCCACTTCGCCCGCGGGCGATCGTCCGCCATGCCCAGGATCGAGCCTTCGAGCGCCGGCGTCTCCGCCTCGGTCGGGGCGCCGATGACGCCTTCCTCGGCTAGGTCGCTGGCGTCGCTGCGCATCCAGGCGCCCGCCGAGCATCTCTCGCGCCCGCTTACGCGCGACCTGATCGAGCACGCCGACGCCGTGTACTGCATGACCCCCGCGCACGTCGCCGCCGCCGCCGCCCTGGCCCCGGACGCCGCGGACCGGATCGTTACTCTCGACCCCGATGGCAACCCGATCCCGGACCCGATCGGCGGGTCGCAACGGCTCTATGATGATGTCTGCCGGCGGCTCGCCGGCCTGGTCGCAACCCGCATACAGGAGTGGGACCGATGAAACTCGCCGTCGGCGCGGACCACCGCGGGACCGAAGCCGTCACCCGAATCCTCGAGCACCTCCGCGACCTCGGCCACGAGGTCCAGGTTCTCACCGAGCTCGACGCCGCCTGCATCGACTACCCCGACTCCGCCTGGCAGGTCGGCAAAGCCGTCGCCGACGGTCGCGCCGATCGCGGGGTGCTCATCTGCGGGACCGGCATCGGCATGTCCATGGCCGCCAACAAGGTGCCCGGCGTGCGCGCCGCCCTCGTCCACGACGAACTCACCGCGGAAATGTCCCGCGCACACAACGACGCCAACGTCCTCTGCGTCCCCGCCGACCTCGTCGGACAAAAACTCATCGAGCGGATCGTCGATATCTGGCTCTCCGCCGAGTTCGTCGGCGGGCGTCACGCCCGGCGGGTCCGCAAAATCGCCGCCATCGAAGCCGGCCTGGAACCCTCCACAGTCGGTGATTGATGAAACACATCGCCCCGACGGGCGTACAACCCATGACCGGGCCTGTGCCGCGGTCGACGCGGGCGGGCCGCCGCCCGACTCGCCTTCCTCGAGCGGAGCACCCCCATGAGCGAGGTTGACCGCGTTCTTCGCCGAGCCGCCCGACGCCTGTTCGTCGATCGGTTCCTCGTATCCCTGACTCTTGCCGCCGCGGGCGCCTTGATCGCCGCCGTCGCGCTGCTCCTGGGCGATCGGCTGCTCGGGTTCGCCGTCGATTGGCCGATCGTCGGCTGGACCCTCGCCGCTCTCGCGACGCTGGGCGCCGGCCTGCACGCACTCCTCACCGCCCGCGATCGCGCCCGCGTCGCCAGGCTCGTCGACGAGCGGGCCGATCTGCGCGAGTCGCTCTCGACCGCGCTCGCCGTCGCGCATCAGCAGGACCCCTGGAGCCGGGCGACCGTCGAGGACGCCCGACACCGCGCCGCGAGCGTCGATCTCCGCCGAGCCTTGCCGATCGGCGTGCCGCGTCGGTGGTCGGCTCCGATCGTCGCGTCGGTCGCGCTCCTCATCGCCTGGCTCGCCGTCCCGCAGGCGGACCTCCTCGGCCGCGGCCGCGAGCGTGTCGCCCAGACCGAGCAGCAGGCCGAACTCATCGAAGCCGTCGCCCAGGTCGAGGAGATCGACCGCGACCTCGAAGCTCTCTTCGCCGGCCTCGGCGAGCAGCCCGTCGCCGACCCGACCCCCGCCGCCGACCCCGCCGCAGCCCAGTCACCCGACGAGATACGCCGCGCCGCCATCCGCCGCCTGACCGCCGCCCAGGACCGCCTCGCCGAACTCCGCCGATCCGACAGCGCCCGCGCCCTCGACGCCGTCCGCGAATCCATGCGCGACCTCCGACAGCCCGGCGTCGGCCCCGCCAACGACCTCGTCAGCGCGCTCCAGCGCGGCGACTTCTCCCGAGCCTCCGAAGCCCTCACCGAAATGATGAACAAACTCGCCCAGGGCGGCCTGTCCGAAGAACAGCAGCAACGCCTCCGCGAGCAAATGAAAAACCTCGCCGATCAGATGCAGAAAATCGCCGAGCAGCGCAAAAGCCTCGAAGAATCTCTCCGCAAAGCCGGCCTCGACCCCAACCTCGCCCGCAACCCCGACGCCCTCGCGCAGGCGCTCGAAAACGCCGCCGGCCTGACCGACGAACAGAAACAGGAACTCCGGCAGCAGGCCCAAGGCGCCGCCGCCGCCGCTCAGCAGATGCAGCAACTCGCCGACGCCATGCAAAAAGCCGGCCAAGCGGGCGGCGAGCCGATGCAAGGCATGTTCGAAATGGCCGACGGCCTCTCCGACCTCGAAATGCTCCAGGATCAGATCAACCAGCTGGCCGCCGGCGAACGATTCGCATGGGGCAAAATCAACGACCTCTCACAATGTCTCGGCGGGGGCGCCGGCGAGCACAGCCCGTTCGTAATGTGGCGCGACGACATGAAAATCGGCCGCGGCAGCGCCGGCGGCGGCGACTTCGACGCCTCCGAAGCACAAGCCAACACAACCAAAGTCAAAGCGCCCTCGCCCGTACGCCCCGGCCCCATCGTCGGACGAATGATGGTCGACGGCGAGCAGGTCCGCGGCGAGTCCCGCACCGAGTTCACTGCCCTCGCCGAGGCCGGCGCCCAGGCCGCCGCCGACGCCATCGAAACCAAGGTCGCCCCCCGCGAATACCACGACGCCCTCAAACATTACTTCGGCAGGCTCAAGGAAAAAGCCGCCGACTCGGCCCCCGCCCCGCAAAGCCCACCGAGTCCGCAGCGATGACACCCTTCCCCCGCGCCGCCGCCGTCACAGCCGCGGCTATCGCCGCGATCCTCTCGCTCGCCGCCTGCACATCAGAACAACCCCGCGACGAAGTCGTCCTCTACTACTCCGCCGACGAGCACGTCGCACGCCCCGTCATCGACGCCTTCACCCGCGAGACCGGCGTCCGCGTACGCGCCCTCGGCGACACCGAAGCAACCAAAAACACCGGCCTCGCCCAGCGCCTCCGCATCGAGCACGCGCGCGGCTCGGCCCGCGCCGACGTCTTCTGGTCCGGCGAAGTCTTCTTCCCCGTACGACTCGCCGACGAGGGCGTCCTCGAACCCCTCGCCGGCGCCGACACCCCGCCCAACGCGCACGCCCGGCCCAATACCTGGCACGACCCCGCCTCACGCTGGTTCGGCTTCGCAGCCCGCGCCCGCGTCGCAGTCATCAACACCGACGCGCTCCCCGACCTCCCGCCCGGCCCGTTCCGCGTCGCCGACCTCATCAACCCCGTATATAAGAACCGGATCGTCATCGCGCGCCCCGAGTTCGGGACGACCCGAGGCCACTTCGCCGCACTCCTCGACGCCTGGGGCGAGGACGCCTACCGCGAATGGCTCCGCGGGCTTCGCGCCAATGGCGCCCGGCTGCTCGACGGCAACTCCGCCGTCGTCCGCGCCGTCGCCGCCGGTGAAGCCCACATCGGGCTCACCGACACCGACGACGTATACGCCGGCCTGCGCAACAACTGGCCCGTCGCCCTCCGTCTCGCGACCGACGCCCCCCACGATTCCGCCCACCCCGGCGCGCCACTCATATTCCCCAACACCGTCGCGCGCGTCGCCGGCGGCCCCAACAGCGCCAACGCCCGCCGACTTATCAACTTTCTTCTCTCCGAAAAAGTCGAGCGCGTCATCGCCCGGAGCGATTCTCACAACACGCCCACCATCGAATCGCTCCGCGCCGAATACGCCGACACCCCCGCCGGGCTTATCGAACTCGACCCCGCCGCGCCACGCATGGCTTATGAACGAATCGCCGAACTGATGGACCGCGCCGTCGAGATCGCACGCGAGGAGCTCGGCGGATGATCCCCTCCGCGCGCCGGGCGCCGACGGTCCCGGCGACGCTCGCAGCGCTCGGCGCCGCGCTCGCCGCGGGTTCGTTCGCGATATTCGCCGCCGGCTATATCGCCGCCGCAACCGACCACGCACACACCGTCACGTCCCCCGTCCAACTCAACGCATCGATCCTCGCGCGGACCGCGCTCGTCGCCGCCGCGATCGCCGCGATCTCAACTTTTCTTGCGTTCCCCGCGGCTCTCGCCATGCGCGCCCGCGGCGTGGGTTTCGCCTGCCTCCTCGCCGCCCCTCTGATCCTCCCACCCTACCTCGCCCACGCCGCCTGGGGACTGACGCGAGCGCCCGGCACAACCCTCGGCGACCTCGTCCAACGCGCCGACCCGCGCCTCTTCGGAACAATCAACACCGCGCAGGCGGTCCTCGGCCTCTCCCTCTTCGCCTGGCCGGTTGCGGCGATCGTGATGCTCCCCGGCGCCCGGCGACTAACCGACGCGCACCTCGACACGCTCGCCGGCGCACAGCCCCGCGCCCTCCGTCGCGCCGTCTTCCTAACCCTCGCGATGCGGCGCTCGATCGCGCCGGCGTTCGCCGTCGTCACGCTCCTGATGCTCGGCTCGGCCGTCCCGCTCCACGTAGCAAACGTCGAAACACTCGCGATCGAGGTCTGGCGCGCTATCGCAGAGTCCGCCTCGCCCGCCGCCGCCATGCACGCCGGCGCCCCGCTCGCCGCCGTCGCGCTCGCCGCGGGGATCATTCTGTCATTCTTACTTACAAGAGATCGTTCCCACGCCGACACCGGCGCGGTCATAACAACCCCGGCTCGCGCTTCGCTGCGCTCTCCCACGCTCGTTATCGCCGCGTGCGTCTGGGCGGCCTCGACAATCGTCCCGATGATCCTCATGTTCACGAGCCTCCGCGAGCCGGCTTCCCTCGCGCGCACGCCCGCTCTCCTAGGCTCCGCGACTATCGAAAGCCTCGGCGCGGGCGCGATCGTCGGCGTCATCGGCACGGCTCTCGCGATCGCAGCGTTCGCGGGCTTCGCGCGGAACGCCGGCCGCGCCCCGCGAATCCTCGCGACGATAACGCTCGCAATCACAATCGCCGGCGCCCTGACGCCCGGCGTGCTCGTCGGCGCCGCGGTGCTCTCCGCGTCTCACTTCCCCGGCTTCGACCGGCTCGCGCGCACGAACACCGGCGTCGTCGTCGCGCACACGCTCCGTTTCGCCGCCGTCGCAGTGATCGCCGGCCTCTGGCTCGCACGAACCGAGACCCGCGACGAGTCCGACCTCCGCACCCTCGAAACGCAAGATTCCCCGCTGACATGGCTCCGCACGATCGGCGCCGACCGCATCGGCGCGCTCGCCGCGATCGGCGTCGTCATGGCCCTCCTCAGCGTGCACGAGATCGAGTCCGCCGTATTGCTCACGCCCCCCGGCGCCGCGGGACTCGCGCAGAACCTACTCAACCAACTCCACTACCTACGCATGGAAGAACTCTCCGCCGCCGGAGTATGGATGTTCGCGCTCGGCCTGGGCTTCGCGGGTCTGCTCGCCGCGCTCGCCGCGATGCGCACCCGCGCCGTGCGCGCAGCCGCGATACTTATTACAGTCGCTCTCGTCGTCGGCTGCGACGAACACCCGACCACCGTCGGAGCGCCGGTCCGCGCCGTCGCGATCTCGGGCGAGATCGGACGCGCGCCCGGCCAAATCATCTACCCCCGCGCATTCGACACCGACGGCGAATCACTCTTCATCATCGACAAAACCGCACGAGTCCAGCGCTGGTCACTCGCGGGCGAACCCCTCAACGAATGGACCATGCCCGAGTACTCCCGCGGCAAACCCACCGGCGTGACCGTCGGCCCGGACGGGCTTGTCTACGTCGCCGACACGCACGAGCACCGCGTCGCCGTCTTCAACGCCGCGGGCGAAATGCTCCACGAATGGGGCGCCTACGGCTTCGGGCCCGGCGAGTTCATATACCCCACCGATATAACCTTTAAATCCAACTCCGTCGGCGATATCCAGCGCATATACGTAAGCGAATACGGCGGGAACGACCGCGTCAGCGCCTTCGACGCCGACCACAACTATCTATTCTCATTCGACGGCGCCGAGGTACTAACCGAAATACATGCGACCGGGGACGAACTACCGAAGTTTCATGGCTCACCTGAAATACCCTCGATTTCTCGCGGCGTACGCTTCGCACGACCGCAGTCGATCGCCTACGACTACGCGCGCGATGTAATATACGTCGCCGACGCCTCGAACCATCGCGTCGCCGTGCTCAGCGCCGACGGCGAGCCGCTCGGGTCGCTCGGGCGCGCCGACCGGCTCCCCGGCGACGACGACGGCGAGTTCCGCTATCCCTACGGGCTGGCGCTCGCCGACGACGGGACTCTCCTCGTCGCGGAGTTCGGCGGGCATCGCGTGCGACGCATCAACCCCGTCACCGGCGCCACGCTCGACACATTCGGTCGCGGCGGCGACGGGCCGGGAGAACTCCGCTCGCCATGGGCGATCGCCGTGGTCGGCCGACGCGCCTTCATCCTCGATTCCGGACATAATAGAATCATCGAGTTCGAACTTACACGCGCAGCAGGCTTCCCGATCTCACCCGATTCACGCGCCAAAGCAAGCGGCACGGGCGTCCCGCCCGTGTTCCCGGCCGCCGCCGCGAACCCCGCCGACCGCCGGGGCGCTCCGCGTGACGGCACGCGCGCTCTGCGCCTGTCCGTCACGCGGGGTGATGCGCACGGGCGAGACGCCCGTTCCGCCGTTCTCAGCACCCGCGACAATGATGTTGCCGGGGGCGCGAAGTGACGCTCGGCCCGCTCGAACTCCGCTCCCCCGAATGGCTCATCGCCGCGCCCGCGCTATGGGCGCTCGCGTGGTGGTTCGCGCGCAGCGGGCGCACGGACCTCGGCCCCGCAGCCCAGCGATTCTCGCTCACGCTCCGGTTGATTGTGATCGCAACGCTCGCGCTCGCGCTCGCCGAGCCGGTCTGGCGCAGAACCTCGGACGACGTAGCCGTCAGCGTCATCGTTGATTCGAGCCGATCCGTCCCCGCCCACGCCCGTCTCGGCTCCGAGGGATCAATCAACGACGCCGCGGCTTCCGCTCGCGCCGAGCACCGGCTCGGCGTGGTCACCGCGGCCCGCGAGGCGCTCGTTCAGGCTCTCCCCAGCGCGCGCGTCCGCACGATCCGCGTCGGCGACCCCGGCGACCCCGACGCGACAGACCTCGCCGCCGGCGTGCGCCTCGCGCTCGCCAGCGCCCCCGAGGACGCTGCGCTGCGCCTGGTTCTTATATCCGACGGCAACGAAACCACGGGCAGCGCGCTCGCCGCCGCCCGCGCCGCCGCCGCCGCCGGAGTCCCCGTCGATGTGCATATTATTAACTACGAACACGAGAACGAGGTCGTCCTCGAAGACCTCATCGCCCCCGCAACCGCCCGCCGCGGCGAGACAGTCGCGGTCCGCTTCCTCCTCTGGGCCAGCGCGCCGACGCTCGGCCGGCTCACGCTCACACTCAACGACGAGCCGATCGATCTCGACCCCGACGCCGACGGCTTCGGCGCGACCATAGAACTCGATAACGGATCTAACGTTGTATCCATACCCGTCCGCGTCGGCGCGGTCGGCCCGCAGAGGTTCGAGGCCCACTTCGAGCCGATCTCCCCCGCCGACGACACAATCCTTCAGAACAACACCCAGCACGCCGTGACGTTCGTCGCCGACCGGGGCCGAACATTAGTTTATGTCGGCGCCGGCGCTGAACCCGCCGCGGAGCCGATCGTCCGCGCCCTCGAAGCCGCCGAGATAGCCGCGGAGGTCCGCCCGTCGAGCGTCGGGCACACCTCTCTGATCGAACTCGGGGCGTACGACGCCGTCCTCCTCATCGACGCCCCGGCGTACGACTTCAGCCTCAAACAACAGGAAGAACTTCGCTCGTTCGTGCACGACCTCGGCGGCGGGCTTGTAATGATCGGCGGGCCGAACTCCTTCGGCGCGGGCGGCTGGATCGGCTCGCCGGTCGCCGAGGCGCTACCCGTCCGGCTCGACCCGCCGCAGCAGCGCGTCATGCCGCGCGGCGCCCTCGCGCTCGTCATGCACTCGACCGAGATGCCCGACGGGAACACCGCCGGCCGCGAGGTGGCACGCGCCGCGGTCAACGCGCTCTCCCGTCTCGATCTCGTCGGCGTGCTCGAATACAACTGGCAGGCGGGCGGCGCCGCTTGGTCGTACCCGCTCGCCCCCGTCGGCGACGGGTCCGCCGTCAACCGCGCCATCGACAACCTCACCTACGGCGATATGCCCGACTTCGACAGCGCCATGCGCCTGGCGCTCCGCGATCTCGCCGCCGCACAGGCCGCCGTCAAGCATGTTATTGTTATATCCGACGGCGACCCGTCCGGTCCGGCCCAGTCGCTCATCGCGCAGTTCGTCGATCAGAACATCACGATCACGACCGTCGCCGTCTACCCGCACGGCAACAGCGTCAACTCGCCCGACATGATGAAGATGCGCGCGATCGCGCAGATGACCGGCGGGCAGTTCTACTCCGTCCCGTTCGAATATTCAATAAAGCAACTCCCGCAGATATTTATAAAAGAGGCGCAGACGGTGCGCCGCTCGCTGATCTGGGAAGGCGACCCCGTCACACCGACCGTCGCCGGCTTCGCCGCCGATCCGATGCGCGGCGTATCCGCCGTCCCCTCGATCTCCGGCTACGTCGTCACCGCCGACCGCGAAGGCCTCAGTCTAATAACATTACGCGGCCCGCAGGACGACCCTATCCTCGCGCAGTGGCAGTTCGGGCTGGGCCGCGCGATCGCGTTCACCTCCGACGCCGCGCCGCGCTGGGCGCCCGATTGGCCCGCGTGGGAACAGGCGAGCCAGTTCTGGGCCCAGCACCTGCGCTGGGCCATGCGCCCGACCGGGTCGAGCACGCTCACGGTCCGCACCGAACGCGACGGCGACGACATGCGCATCGTCGTCGAAGCGCTCACGCCCGCCGGCGAACGACTTAACTTCGCGCGCTTCGCCGGCCGGGTAGTAACGCCGACGCTCGATTCCGTCGCTGTAGATCTCGCCCAGACCGGGCCCGGCCGCTACGAAGGCGCCTTCCGCGCCGATCAATCCGGGTCATATCTTGTAAACCTCCGCTACGACGCGCCCGCGGCCGACGGCTCCGGCGTCGAGCGAGGCTCCGCACAGGTCGCCGTCACTCGCTCATTCAGCGAAGAGTTCCGCGCACTGCGCACCAATCAGCCCCTGCTCCGCGAGGTCGCCGAGATCACAGGCGGGCGCGTCCTTTCCGATTCGGGTTCGCTCGACGCCGCGACTCTCTTCGCGCGCGAAGGCCTGCGCAAACCCATCCGCCCTACGCCGATCTGGCTCCCCGTCGCTCTCGCGGCTCTGTCGCTGTTCCTCATAGACGTCGCGGTCCGGCGTGTGCGTGTGGACCTCGCCACGCTCCGCGCGCTCGCCCGCCGGGCAACCGATAAGACCGACGAGAACCGCGCCGGCAAGACCGATTCGCTCCGCGAAGCACGCCAACGCGCCAAGGACCAACTCAAAGATAAAGGCGCCGGCGCCGTCACCATGGGCGGCATGGGCGCGAGAACGTCCCCGCCGGCACAGTCGCCGACCGCGGGGGTCAGGTTTGAAGCCGACGACGCCGCCGCCCCCGCCGGCGATCTTCGCATGGATAAACCGGCGGAAAAGCCCGGCTCCGAAGAGAAATCCGAAGAGGGCATGTCGCGTCTGCTCCGTGCCAAACGCCGCGCCCGCGACGAGATGGAGCGCGACGATGTCGAATGAATCAGTAATCAAATTTCGGTGGCCCGGGCGTCCCGCCCGAGCGCGAACGCCGTCTCACTATCCTATTATTTATTATCTGCCCCGCTCGACTCAACCAGCCCGCCGCCACACCGGCCGCGATCACACAATCACCACAACCACAGCCATACATCGGCCAAGCCTTCGGCATCCGCTCCCCCTCTGTCCGCCTCCGCCATCTTCTGCGTGTATGTGTGCCCGGCGCACGGGCGAAACGCCCGCGCCACCATTTGCCCCCTTGCAACCCACTCCGCCCACGCCGTTCGTTCACACAAAGCCCTCCGATCGAGGATGATGCACCCATGAGCATTAACGAACACGCCGTCACCCCCGACCACGTCCGCGCCGAGTGCGAGGCGTTCCGCGACACCTTCGCTTCGCTCCGCGACGAGATCGGCCGCGTGATCGTCGGCCACCGCGACATAATCGACGGCGTGCTCACCTCGCTCTTCGCGGGCGGGAACGTGCTGCTCGAAGGCGTCCCGGGTCTGGGAAAGACGCTCCTCGTGCGCGCGCTGGCCGACGCCGTGCACCTCCCGTTCTCGCGCATCCAGTTCACACCCGACCTCATGCCCGCCGACATCATCGGGACAAATATTATTACCGAAGACGCCGACACCGGCCGCCGCGGCTTTCAGTTCCAGAAAGGTCCGATCTTCGCCCAGATCGTTCTCGCAGACGAGATCAACCGCGCGACGCCGAAAACCCAGTCGGCCCTCCTCGAAGCCATGCAGGAGCGCTCCGTGACCGTCGGCGGGCAGACGCGCACGCTCGACAAACCTTTTTTCGTTCTTGCGACCCAGAACCCGATCGAACAGGAAGGCACCTATCCCCTCCCCGAAGCACAACTCGACCGCTTTCTGTTCAAACTCGTCGTCGGATATTCGCAACTCGAAGACCTGATGACGATCCTCGACCGCACGACGGGCGCCGAGCACGCGACGATCACGCCGCGGATCGACGGGCCGGGCATCCTCGCGGCCCAGTCGCTGGTGCGCAACGCGGTCGTCGCGCCGCACGTAAAGGAATACGCAGCGCGTCTGGTGCTCGCGACTCACCCCGACGGCGAGCACGCATCCGACATAACAAACCGATACATACGGGTCGGCGCCAGCCCGCGCGCGGCCCAGGCGCTGATCCTGGGCGCCAAGGTCCGCGCCCTCACCGACGGCCGCTACCACGTCTCCTTCACCGACATCGACGCCGTCACCGCGCCCGCGCTCCGCCACCGCCTCGTCCTCAACTTCGAAGCCGAGGCCGACCGCGTGGATCCCGACGCCGTCGTCCGCCAGATCCTCAAGGACACAGCGAAAGAACCGGTGCGGGCGTGAAAGGGATCGAGTTGAACGCAGAGGAAGACAGAGCGTGCGGAGAGGGATGATCCATGCCTGGCATCGGCATCGGAGCACCCCTGCACGCCCGGAAGGAGTACATGGAACAGAGAGCAAGGAACAATATGATGCCAAATGACAACGACGATCCCGAAAAAGAATCAGACCGGTTAAGGAAGGTCGGTATTGCGATTTGGAATGAACTCAACTCGCTACAGAAGGAATGGGATTTATTTCAAGCGATCTTCATGCACTCCGAGGAAAGAACAGACGTGTTGAACCGATGTCTTCGCATTCCCACTTGCGGCGAAGTGCTCAATAAGGCGCTCCAGAGGGACATCATTCTTCGAGTTGCTCGGCTTGGAGACCCGCCGGGGCGCGGGGAACAACAGAATATATGCTTTGGCGCGATCAAGGAATTCATGATAGCCACTGATGCTTCAAATAAGATATTCGACGGATGGGATGCGTTGACGCACCGCGTGTCCGTCAAGTCTATGAGGGACACAATGATTGCCCATCTCGATTCTGGGGTCCGGTTCGGCGATCGCGAGTGTGCCGCTGTCGAATTTCGTCAGGTCGAGCGGGCTATCCAACACATGAACTGCACACTAATGCGCCTCTCTGATTACTACTCCTGGAACCTTTCAAACTGGGATGAGAATACGATCTCAGATGAAATCGATGACTTGCTGAAGCGGATGACATCATGCTGAGCTTGCCGCTGCCGTCATCGTCTCGCCACAGTCGCGCCATCCGGCAGTGCATGCGTGCGCTCCCAGCGTAGCGCGTTCACACAACCCCTCATCCCCCTCTGTATTCCTCTGCGTTCACTCATGCTACGCACACACGCACAAGCCCGGCCGCTCTCGGTTGACGA
>CAZTEE010000014.1:0-17054 GCA_964611775.1 uncultured Phycisphaeraceae bacterium
CCCGCTGCGGTCTCACCCGACCTCGCGGACTTCTTCCGCGGCTTCGAACTCGGGTTGCAGGCCCACACTAAAGAGGCGGGACAGGCTTCACCTGTGGGACGGGCGTCCCCAGTGGGACGGTCTGCTGAAGTGGGACGTGCGTCCCCAGTGGGACGGGCGTCTCGCCCGTCATCAGCGGCCGATGGGGAAGACGGGCGAGACGCCCGTCCCACTTCAGCAGACTGTCCCACTTCAGCAGACTGTCCCACTTCAGCAGACCGTACCACCACAGCTGCCCTTCCCACCAGTCTTTCTTATGAACCCGCATCGCCCGACGGCGCCCAGCGTGCCGTAGACCGCCTGATCGACGCATACCGCCGATGGGGACATTTCTGTTCCACGCTCGATCCCTTCGGCCGCGAGCGACCCGCCCCCGAGGAACTCGCACCCTCGCACTGGGGCCTGTCCGACGCCGACCTCGACCGCTCGTTCGACCCCGGCGACCTGCCGATAGACCGCCCCGCGACGCTCCGCTCGATCCTCGGCGTCCTCGACGAGACCTACTGCCGAAACGTGGGCGCCGAGTACATGCACATCGCCGACCGTGCCGCCCGCGAGTGGTGGCGCGCCGAGATCGAATCCACCCGCAGCCGCCCCACGCTGACCGCCGGCGAGCGCGTCCACGTCCTCACACGCCTGCACCACGCCGAGATGTTCGAGACGTTCCTGCACAAACGCTACCTCGGGCAGAAACGCTTCAGCCTCGAAGGCGCAGAGTCCCTGATCCCCCTCCTGGACTGGGCCATCGAGCGCGGCTCGGACCTCGGCGCGGACGAGTTCGTCATGGGCATGGCCCACCGCGGCCGGCTCAATGTTCTTAATAATATTCTCGGCAAAACCTACGAGCAGATCTTCACCGAGTTCGAGGCAAACTGGGACGAGGACTTCGTCGACGGCGGTGGCGACGTCAAATACCACCTCGGCTACTCCTCCAACCGCCCGACACGCGCCGGCAAAGAAGTCCGCGTGGTTCTCTCGTCCAACCCCAGCCACCTCGAATCCGTCAACGGCGTGGTCCTCGGGCGCACCCGCGCCAAGCAGCGTCTCCGGTCCGATTCATCGCGCTCCCGCGTCGTCCCCGTCCTGATCCACGGCGACGCCGCCGTCATCGGCCAGGGCGTCGTCCAGGAAACCATCAACCTCGCCGGGCTGGCCGGCTACAACTGCGGCGGGACGCTCCACGTCATTATTAATAACCTCATCGGCTTCACCACCGGCCCCGAAGACTCGCGCACCAGCGCCTACTGCACCGACATCTTCAAGATGACCGACATGCCCGTCCTGCACGTCAACGGCGAAGACCCCGAAGCCGTCGTCCTCGCCGCCGATCTCGCGATGCGCTATCGGCAGGAGTTCAAACGCGACGTGGCGATCGACATGTGGTGCTACCGACGCTGGGGCCACAACGAAGGCGACGACCCCTCGTTCACACAGCCGATCATGGCTGCACTCATCCGCAAAAAGCCCGGCGTGTTGAAGACCTACGCCGAGCGACTCAACGCCGAGAACGTCATCTCCGAAGCCGACGTGGAATCCATCCGCGACAGCCTCGAGAAGCAGATGGACAAAGCCCAGTCAAACGCGACCGGCATGGGCGTTGATCCCACGATCGACCCCGGCTCGTGGCGCTGGGAAGGCTTCACGCACCGCTACAGCCACGAACCCGTCCAGACCGGCGTCGATCGAGAAACCCTCGCGGAGATCGCCGCCGCGACCGCCCGCACTCCCGAAGGTTTTAAACTTCATAAGACGCTCGCCAAGATCCTCGAAAAGCGCGCGTCCTCCGTTGATAACAACGACCCGCTCGACTGGGGGACCGCCGAGGCACTCGCGATCGGATCGCTGCTCGTCGAAGGTTCCGCCGTGCGCCTGACCGGGCAGGACTCGCGCCGCGGCACGTTCAGCCATCGCCACGCCGCCGTCCGCGACTCCGACACCGCCGAAATCTACGTCCCCCTCAACCACGTCCGCGCGTTAGGCAAGCCCGGCGTCGCCAGCGAATCCCCCGGCGACCCCGGCCCCGACGGCAAGCCCTACCAGGCCCGGTTCTGCATCTACGACTCCCCCCTCTCCGAGGAGGTCGCCGTCGCGTACGAATACGGCTACTCCCTCGCAGACCCCAACATGCTCGTCGTCTGGGAAGCACAGTTCGGCGACTTCGTCAACGGCGCACAAGTCATCATCGACCAGTACCTCGCAAGCGCCGAGGTCAAGTGGCAACGCTGGAACGGGCTGACGCTGCTGCTGCCGCACTCCTACGAAGGGCAAGGCCCCGAGCACTCCTCGGCGCGCCTCGAACGCTTCCTTACGCTCTGCGCCGATTCAAACATGCAGGTCGTCTACCCGACCACCCCAGCCCAGATTTTTCACCTCCTCCGCCGGCAGGTCAGACGCAAGTTCCGCAAGCCGCTGATCGTGATGTCTCCCAAGAGCCTGCTGCGCCTGCCCGCGTGCGTGTCGCCGGTCGAGTCGCTGGTGTCCGGGCGTTTCGTCGAGATCATCGACGACCCGATGTTCGAGAACGGCGGCGACCGCCGGGCCGTGACCGAGGTCGCCCTGTGCTCGGGCAAGGTTTTCTACGACCTCGCCGAGCGCCGGGCCTCGATCGGGCGCGAGGACATCGCGCTGATCCGCGTCGAGCAGTTGTACCCCTTGCACACGGAGATGCTCCATTCGGTGCTGGCGAAGTACCCCAAGGGCGTCGCGGTGAAGTGGGTCCAGGAGGAGCCGAAGAACGCCGGCGCCTACCGCTACATCGACGGCGCCGTGCGCGACCTGATGGGCTGGAACCCGCTGCCGTATGTCGGACGCCCGGCGAGCGCGACGCCCGCTACGGGTTCGAAGAAGCGTCACGATCATCAGCAGGAACTGCTTCTTACCGAAGCCGTGGGCGCGCCACGCCCGCAGCCCGTCCCAGTGAGTTAGGATCAGCCCCGTCCGATCCGATCACAACCGCCGACTGTCCCCGAGCCGAGCCTGCACCATGAGCACCGAGATCGTCATCCCCGCGTTGGGCGAATCCATCACCGAAGGCGTAATCAGCGCCTGGCTCAAAGCCGACGGCGAGTGGGCCGACCGCGACGAGCCGGTGCTCGAACTCGAGACCGACAAGATCACGATGGAGATCCCCGCCCCAGCCGCGGGCGCAGTCAAGCACTCGATCGGCGCGGGCGAAACCGTCGAAGTCGGCGCGGTCGTCGGCTCGATCAACACCGACGCGAAAAAACCCGCCGCTGACGAGGAAAAACAAACACCCGCCAAGTCGGACGTAAAAGCCGAAGCCAGATCAGAATCTAAGTCAGAGTCTAAATCAGAATCGAAAACCGCCGTCGCCCCGGCGAAGCAGCCCGACGCCGCTTATGTCGGCTCGCACAGCCGCGCCGCCCCGGCCGCCGGCGCTACACCGCTAGCGAAGAAGATCGCCGAGGATCACGGCGTAGACCTCGCCGGCGTCTCGGGCACCGGACCCGGCGGACGGATCCGCGAACGCGACGTGCTCGCATTCATCCAGACCCACCCCAACGGCTCAGCAAAAGAAAGTGGCACGGGCGTCTCGCCCGTGCGCGACGCCGCCCCCGACTCCCAGAGCCGATCCACCTCCCGCGAGCGTATGAGCCCACTCCGCCAGCGCGTCGCCGCTCGCCTGGTCGAAGCCCAGCACACCGCGGCTATGCTCACAACCTTCAACGAGTGCGACATGACCAACGTCATGGCGCTCCGCTCCAAACACAAGGAAGCCTTCGAAAAGAAGCACGGCGTCGGCCTCGGCTTCATGTCCTTCTTTATCAAAGCATGCGTCAGCGCACTCGAACACGTCCCCAACGTTAACTCCCAGATCGGCGAGAACAGCAAGGGCGAACCCGAGATCATCCGCCATCATTACGCCGATATCGCCGTCGCCGTCGGCACGCCCAAAGGCCTCGTCGTCCCTGTCGTCCGCAACTGCGAATCGCTGAGTTTCGCCGAGATCGAATCCACCATCCGCGGCCTCGCAACCCGCGCCCGCGACGGCAAACTCACCCTCGAAGAAATGCAAGGCGGCACCTTCACCGTGTCCAACGGCGGCGTCTACGGGTCCATGCTCTCGACACCCATCCTCAACCCGCCGCAGTCCGGCATCCTCGGCATGCACAACATCATCCGGCGACCCGTCGAAAACCCGGAAAAGCCCGGCTCCGGCGAGATCGCCGTCCGCCCGATGATGTACCTCGCCCTCTCCTACGACCACCGCATCGTCGACGGCGAGGGCGCAGTCACGTTCCTCAAACACATCAAAGAATGCATCGAAGCCCCCGAACGGCTCCTGCTGGGCATGTGACGCACACGCCCGCGACGCAATTGTCTAATAAACATATCAGTTGATCAGAACAAAGCCTGACCTTCTCTCTACTCAGGTTTCGCTTCGATCAACACTCCATTCATAAATAAAAGCCCAGGGATGAAACCCCTGGGTGAAATGCGCATAACGCACGCGGCGCGAACCGCGGTCACACCACGGTGTGCGCCAGTTCCGCTCCGGGCGGGGCGGCCCGCTCCCCGGCGTCGGTGCGGAGGATCGGAGCGCCACGATCATCCAGGCCGACCAGCGTCCCGGTGATCGTCTCGCCCGGCGAGATCGTCACGGTCGCGCGCGAACCCACGCCGAAGAGCCGCCTGCGAATCTCGACCATCGTGTGCGCGTCCAGACCGTCGGCGACCGCCGCGTCGCGCACGCGCACCCGCAGATCGTCGATCAGCCTTTGAACGTTCGGCGAGCGTCCGAGCACGTCGCGCAGCGTCGTCGCCCGGTTTATAAGTTCGGCCGGCAGGTCGCTCGCGGCGAAGTCCGCGTTGCCCCCGACGCCGACGAGCAGGTACGGCCTGCCGTCGCGGCGGTGGACCTCCGCGAGCACGCCCAGCACCTTCCGGCCGTCGATGAATATGTCGTTCGGCCACTTGATGCGGACGTCGGCGGACCTGCCGTGGGCGGCGAGTTCGTGCTCGATCGACTGGGCGCACGCGAGCGCGAGCCGAAGCCCAAGCCCGTCGAGCGCCCGCGCAAGGTCGCGCTGCACGGGCCAGACGATCGTGCACCAAAGCCCGCCCGCGGGGCTGGCCCACGCCCGGCCGAAACGCCCGACGCCGCCGGTCTGCCGACGCGCTACGAGCATGATCGGCCCGGCGCCGATCTCCCCCGCGTCGATCTTGCGGCGCGCCAGCGCGCTCGTCGAATCGGTCTCCTCGTAGTGTTCGACCGGGATCTCGGCGTCGATCTGCCGCATCGCTTGGCCTCCTTCACGTTGGCGCGAATCGTAGCCCGGCTCGGCGTCAGTCGGCGGTAATCTGGTAGAGGTGCACGTCGCGCTGCGGGAACGGGATGCCCACGCCCGCGGCGTCGAGCGCGTTCTTGATGTCGCGAGTCAGCGCCTGCTTGACAGCGACCCAGTCCGCCGTCGGCGCCCAGACGCGCACCTGCCAGTTGATGCTCGATTCGCCCAGAGAGTCCAGCCAGACGAACACCTCCTCATCGGGGAGCCGGCCGGGGACGCCGCTCGCGGCGGACTCCAGGATCCCCCGCGTCTTCTGGAGATCGGCGCTGTACGCCGTACCGACGTTGACATCCACGCGGCGTTTCGGATGATATGTTATATTCTCAATCGTCGCTCCGAAGATATTACTGTTAGGTATGATGAACCGGCGGTTGTCGAAGGTGTCTATCGAGGTCGAGAAAATCTGTATCTCGTCCACCTTGCCGAGTACGCCCGCGACGTTCACAACATCCCCGACCTTGAACGGTCGGAAGATCAGCAGCATGATCCCCGCGGCGAAGTTCGATAGCGTCCCCTGGAACGCCAGCCCGATCGCCAGCCCCGCTGCGCCTAGCACCACCGCGAAACTCGCCGTCGGGATCCCGAAGATTCCCAGCACCGCCAGCGCGATCAGCAGCAGCACCGCCCAGCGCACCAGCCGTCCGAAGAACTTGGTCAGCGTGACCTCGATGCGGGCCTTTTCGAGCGCCCGCCGCGTCAGCCGTTGGGCCCACGCCGCGAGCGTCAACCCGACTATCACCAGAACGAACACGCCGAGCAGCCGCAGGCCGAAGTCGATGAGCATCGGCGTGTTCTGCTCGACGAACCCGGGCAGGTCGCGCACCGCGTCGGCGAGGCCGTCGAGTGAATCGGCGGCCGATTTCGACGCCGGTTCGGAGATTGCGGCTGTCTCGGCGTCATTACCCGCGGGGGAATCCTGGGCGAGCATCCATCGTTGCATAGCGGTGTCTCCCTGCGGGGCCGTGATCGGCCATCCCGAGAGCGGCGGCCCCGTTCCTCGCCAGAACATAGAGGAACAAGCCCGGCCGCGTCGCGCAGGGCCACGCGGCCCGAAATATCCAGCGCGCGACGCCGATGCCCGGGGATTTCATCACCGGGCTTTCACGCACGGGCGGGACGCCCGTGCCACCGGGATCGCGGCGGCACGGCTCTCGGAGCCGTGGACGCACGGGCGCGACGTATGCAATAAATAATAAAAGAGAAACCGCCGACATGGGCGTTCGGCCCGTGTCGGCGGTTCTCCTCAGCGTGTTCGGAGTTGGTGCGAGTATTCAGACGCGGCTCGCGGGGATCAGTTCCCGCTAGCGCCCGCGGGCTTCGGGCGCGGGCTTGCGTGGGAGTTTCTCGTCGCGGTTGGCGGCGTGGTACACGAAGGTCGCCATCACCACCGACGCCTGCATAACGTCCGCGGGGATCACGCGCTCGTACACGTCCATGCTCGAGTGGTGCGTGCGCGAGAAGTAATCCATGCGGTCCTGGATGAACTGGAACCCCGGCAGGCCCACGGCGTCGAACGGGATGTGGTCCGTCGAGCCGGTGTTACGGTGCGTCACCGTCGTCATGCCGAGGTCTTTCAGCGGCTCCATCCACGCCTTGAAGATCGGCGTGACCGCGTGATTCGACTGCGCGTATATGCCGCGGAACCGCCCGGCGCCGTTGTCCATGTTGAAGTACGCGGCGAAGTTGTCCCACTCATCGGTGGTCTTCATGTCGGCGGGGTCTGCGAAGTGCTTGGCGACGTACCCGCGCGACCCGAGCAGGCCCTGCTCCTCGCCCGACCACAGCGCGATGCGGATCGTCCGCCGGGGCTTGAGTCCCGACGCGAGGATGATGCGGGCGGCCTCCATGATGACAGCCGACGGGGCGCCGTTGTCCGTCGCGCCGGTCCCGGGGTGCCAGGAGTCATAGTGGGCGCCGAGCATCACGACCTCGTCGCGGAGATCGGGGTCCGTGCCGGGGATCTCGGCGATGACGTTGCGGCCGGTGAGGTCGTCGTCGTGGAAGGTCGCCCGGACCTCGACGCGAACGGCGACCTTCTCCTTGTTCTGAAGGAGTCGTGCGATGCGGTTGTAATGTTCGGGCGCGACGACGATCGACGGGAGCGCCTCTTCCGCGCCTACCTCGCGCGACCCGCCCGAGCCGACGAGCACCACGCCGTAACTCCCGCGCGAGGCCGATGTCTTAAGTATCGCGGCGGCGCCGTCCTCGCGGAGCTTGCGAGTGATCGCCTGCTGGACGGCCCGGCGGCGCTGGAAGTCGGCGAACTGCGCGCTGTTGCCCCCCCCGCCGCCCGCGCTCGGCTCCGGCGCCATGAAAAGATCGTGCAGCGATTCGTGGTCGTGCCGCTCGGCGATCGGGTTGAACGGGGTGCTGACGTTCACCGGCCCGCCGAGCAGGACGATCTTGCCCTTGAGGTCGCCGTCGTACTTTTCTACATCTTCGACGGAGTTGAAATCGAGCAGGACGGGTTCGCCCTCGATGACGCCGTCGGTCCCCGGGGTCCAGGCTTCGGGGATGGCGACCATGGGCATGTAGGTCGGGTGTGTCATCTCGACGGTGACTTTTTCGAAGGACCACCCTCGGCCGAACTCGCCCCAAGGCTCGAGCCTGGCGTTCTTCAGCCCGTACTCGTTGAGCCTGTCCACGGCCCAGTCCTGGGCGCGCTTGAGTTCGGGCGATCCGGTCAGCCGCGGGCCTAGCCGATCGGTGATATGCCAGACCTTGTCCATCACCTTCGAGTTGCCCATGCCCTCGGCCCGGATGCGGCCGATCGCGTCGAGATCCACAGGCTCGTGCGCCAACGCCGCGGGCGCCAGCAGGAACATGAACACGGTCAGACGTGTCGCGACGGAACGCATCATCGGGTAAACTCCTCGGTGTGGAAGGCGGTCTTGTGAAGATGGGGAAACACACGCCGTCCGGTCGCGTCCCGGCCCCGTCGGACGCGCGTCGGGCGGCGTGCGCCTCCCATCGGCAGAATCTCTCGCCGGTTCTAGCCGTTCGGACGAATCGGGTTGCGGTCGGCTGAACCGTGGCACGGGCGTCCCGCCCGTGCGCTGCGTCCCGACAGAACGCCGTCTCGCCCTCGCGGGCCGGATCGACTATCCTTGCCCGCTCGCGGACCGGTCGGCCCCATCGTCTAGCCTGGTCCAGGACGCCACCCTTTCAAGGTGGAGACACGGGTTCAAATCCCGTTGGGGTCATTCCATTCGCTTGCCCAGTCGCCGGTCCCGCCGTTGTGCCGGGGTCAGGACCAGCGGGTGACGTGCCAATGTTTCTTGCCTCTGCGGAGGAGTGCGTACGAGCCGTGCAGCAGGTCGCGCTCGGTCAGTCGGCGGTCTGCGTCGGCTTTGGCGCCGTTGAGGCTGACGGCGCCGTTCGAAAGGAACTCCCGAGCCTCGCGCTTGCTCGACGCCAGGCTCGTCCCGGGCAGCAGATCCACCAGCGGGACGCCGTCGCCCGCGAGATCCGCCAGTTCATGCTTGGTCGTCGGCACGTCGGCGAACGCCTCGCGCAGCGTGCCCTCGTCGAGCGACGCGACTTCGCCGGAGAACAACGCCGCTGCGGCGCGCTCGGCGCGATCGACGCCGGCGTCGGAATGGATCAGCCTTGTCACCTCGCGGGCGAGCGTTCGCTGCGCGAGCCGGGCGCCGGGGTTCATCGCGTGCTCCGCGAGCAGCGCGTCGATCTCGCCGACGGGCAGCAATGTGAAGAGTTTGAGATAACGCCCGGCGTCGGCGTCCGCGGTGTTGAGCCAGAACTGATAGAACGCGTACGCGCTCGTGCGGTCGGCGCTGAGCCACACGGCGCCGGCTTCGGACTTGCCGAACTTCCCGCCGTCGGACTTCGTGACCAGAGGCGCGGTCAGGCCGAACGATTCACTCCCCGGCGGCGCGTGCGTCTCGGGGGGACGGGCGTCCCGCCCGTCCTTCATAACAAAATCGGATCCCCTGACCTTCGCTTCGCTCAGATCAGGCGTCCCTGGTGGCACGGGCGTCTTGCCCGTGCGAGAAACATTGAGCGCGCCGACCCGCCTGATCAGGTCGCACCCCGCGACGATGTTCCCCCACTGGTCGGACCCGCCGAGTTGCACGGTCACGCTGTGGTCCTCGTACAGGCGCAGGAAGTCGTACGCCTGGAGGATCATGTAGGAGAACTCGGTGTAGGAGATGCCCTGCTCGCGGTTGTGCAGGCGTTCTTTCACCGACTCCTTCTGGATCATCATATTAACAGAAAAATGTTTGCCGATGTCGCGGAGCGCCTCGATGTAGCCGAGCGTCCCGAGCCAATCGTGGTTGTTCACCACGATCGCGGCGCTATCCCCCTCGAATGACAGCACACGCTCGAAGATCGGCCGCTGGCCGGCGATATTGCGTTCGATCTCTTCGGGCGTGCGGAGTTGGCGCTCGGCCTCCTTGCCGGAGGGGTCTCCGATGAGGCCCGTCCCGCCGCCCATCACGACGACGGGCGTGTGCCCGGCGTTCTGAAAATGCCTCAGCAGCATGATCGGGACGAGGTTGCCCACGGTCAGGCTGTCCGCGGTCGGGTCGAACCCGGCGTAGACGCGGCGCGGCGTGCGGAGGTGCTCGCGCAGCCCGGCTTCGTCCGTGCACTGGTGCAGCAGCCCGCGGGCGCGGAGGTCGTCGATGAGGTCGGGCCGGTCGGTCATGCCCGGCAGGATAAATCGGATCGCGGCGCGACGCTCTGGAAAGCCCAGGTATTTAATCCCTGGGCTTAGTCGCGTGTCGGCGCTGACTCGCAGATAATATTTCAGTTCACGAGATCGGCGGGCGTCTGCGCCAGATGTCGAGTTCGCGTTCGAGCGCGCCCGCCAGGGCGAGCAGGTTCGCGTCGCCGAACAACGGCGCCCAGAGATTCACCGCGAACGGCGTCCCGTTGCCGCGGAAGCCCTGGCGGATGGTTACGGCGGGGTGGCCGGTCATGTTTGTCAGCGCGTGCAGGGCGCCGTGACTCCGGGGGGCGATGAGCGCGTCCACGCCGTGGAAGAGTTCCGCCGCCTGTTTCATGTAGCGCCGCCGCAGCCGGCGCGCGTTCATGAATTCGACCGCGGACGCGAGGCGTGTGGTGCGGAACGTGTTCGGCCAGGCGGGGTCGTCCTGCCACTTCATCTTTCGGTCGTCGTGGCTGCGGGTGAGCCGATCGAACGCCGCGGCGCCTTCGACGCTAATGATAAAAAATATTATCCCGCCGAACGGCCCCGGCCCGACGCGTTTGGGGACGAGCGTGCAGCCCAGGCGTTCGAGGATGCGCAGGTTCTCGGCGTCCTCTTCCGCCGAGGCGCCGGCGTCGAACTCGTCCTTCAGATAGCCGACGCGCATGCCGCGGAGCGGGCGCGTCATGTCGAGATTCAGCGGGATGTCAATGGTCGATTCGTCCGCCGGGTCGGCGCCGGCGATCGCGTCTAGTACGTACGCGCAGTCGTCGGCGCTGCGGCAGATCGGGCCGACCTTGTCGAGCGACCAGCACAGCGCCATCGCGCCGGCCCGGCTTACGCGGCCGAAGGTCGGCCTGAAGCCGGTCGCGCCGCAGCGTGTCGAGGGGGACATGATCGAGCCGTAGGTCTCGGTCCCGAGAGTGAAGGCGCAAAGCCCGGCGGCGACGGACGCCGCCGACCCCGCGCTCGAACCGCTGGAGCCTTGTTCGAGGTTCCACGGGTTGTTGGTCCGCCCGCCGAACCAGATGTCGCCGTACGCGAGCGCTCCGAGAGAGAGTTTCGCCACCAGCACGGCGCCGGCGTCGTCGAGCCTCGTAACCACCGTCGCGTCCGTGTCAGGAACGCGGTCCTTGAACGGCTCGGCGCCCCGGGTAGTGCGGACGCCCGCGGTGTCGAAGAGGTCTTTGGCGCCCCAGGGCAGGCCGTGGAGCGGGCCGCGGTCGATGCCGCGGGCGAGTTCGTCGTCGGCGCGCCGGGCCTGCGCGAGCGCACGTTCCTCCATCAATGTTATAACTGATTCGAGTTTCGGACCGATGCGCTTGAAGCGATCTATTGATAGTTGCGTCATCTCGACGCTCGACACGGCCCGTCGGCGGAGGAGCGCGCCGAGTTCCGCGATCGACGCGAACGCGAGGTCTTCGTCGGCGCCTCGCGACGGCTGCGACGCCGGGCGGGCGTGCTTCGCATCGCGGCGATCGTTGTCGAACGCCATCCCCGGCAGGCGCGGATCGAATATTTCCGCCGGCCCTTCGTTGTTCCCGAGATCGGCGTCGCGGATCGGGTCGTATAGCGCGAGCACGCCGGTGATCGAGCGGAGGATCTGCTCGCGTTCCGCCGCGGAATACTCGACCTTGGCGAGTTTCTCCGCCTGGGCGATGGTGTTGAGGTTGATGCCGGCTGGAACGGGCGGTTCGTCCGGGTCGGCGGGCTGGAGGTGCGCTTGCTCGATAGCGCGGACCGACGCGGGCAGCGTCGCCGCGGCGACGGCGCTCGCGGTCGCGGCAAGAAAAAGCCGGCGGTCGGCGTCATGCGGGGAAGCGTCTGGGCGGGCGGGTCCGGGCATCGCGTCGCTCCTATGAGGTTTCGAGCAACATACCCGCAACGCAGACTCGGCGCTGCGCCAGGAGCCGGCCGCGCCGATCTATTCCACGCCCGCGGCGGCGTGATCGAGATACCAGCGCAACTCGCCCGCGATCGGTCGCAAGGAGCAAGGCGGCTTCGTCGCTCGCGCAACCGCATCCCGGCGGTCCGCGCCTACCGCCAGCACCGCGATCAGCCTCGATGCATTTATAAAAGGACGCGACAGCGCGACGACACTCTCGGTAATCACGCACAGCCCGCGTTCGGGCGAATCCGCGGCGCCGAGGATCGGCAGCCCCCCGGCGTCGCCGGTCGCGTCGAGCGTGCAGACCACGGCGTCCAGCCGGTCCTGCCCGCACGCCCGCGCGCCCAATGCCGCGAGAATTTCCGATTCATACACCGACGCCGCTTCCGGGTCGTCCGCGTCGATCGTGTGCGCCTGCGAGCGCGGGATGTCCGAGTGTTCGAGCAGGAAATCCGCGACGGCGGCGGCTATGCGCTCGTCCGGCGCGGCGCCGAGCCGCTCGTGCGTCTGCCAGAGGTGGGTGCGGTCCCAGGGGAAGGCGCGGAGTTCGGGATCGGACATAATTCGAAGATAAAATGATTCGATGGCGGCGTCCCCGCCGAGCGCCAGATGGAACTCGCCGTACGCGCGGACGCAGTTGAGCGCCTGGGCCATAAGGTCCGCTGCGAGGGCGTCGAGCGCCTCGGGCGCGGTCCGGCGGGCGACGACCTCGCCGGGCAGGGAGATCGTCGCAGGCTCGGGCGCGAGGTCGTACCCGTGGCGCGGATCATCGTGCCCGGATTGATCGTCGTCCCGCAGCGGTGACATCGCGAGGATTCTACGTCCGGACGCTGCCCGGGGCGGGCTGGACTCTCACAGGCAAGGCCCCCACGCGTTGAGCATTAATAATAGGTCGGTCCCGTCGATGAAGCCGTCGCTGTTAAGGTCGATCTCGGTGAACCCGGCGAGATCGTTGCCGAAATCATTGAGCAGAAATAGCAGGTCCGTGCCGTCAACGATGCCGTCACGGTTGATGTCGGGCGGGCATTCGATCGGCGCGAACTCGCCGCGGATGCAGAGGTTGGCAAAGGCGTAATCGCTGGGCTGGAAAGACGGGTTTGCCGGGTTGTCGAAACCCCAGCCGTATTGGAAGCCGTCGAAACCAACTCCCGCGAAGAGCGGCGCCTGCTGGGTCGAGCCGGTGAATGGCGCTAGGTCGCCGAACATGTTCCGCGCGATCCCGATGCCCTCGCGGACCATCGGCGTTGCGAGGTTGTCCCCTCGGCCGGGGTACGTGTTGACCCATCCGACCGGGTTCCCGTCGATCGGGACGATGTCGCCGACCGCCATGCGCGGGTCGAGTAACGGGGGGTTGAGCGCTGCGGTCTCCGCGGTCTTGATCCAGACGCTGTACCCGTCAACGTTGACATGCAGCATCATCGTGAACCACGAGTTGACCGGGAACGGGAATAACGTGGTCGCAGCGCTCCCATAAAAAACTTCACCCGTCCCGCTCGGGAATCTGCCCAGGCTCAGGAACCTGTCCGTGACGCCCTGGCCGTTGGAGAAGCCGGCGAGATCCGCCTGGAGGTTGGTCCCGCCGAAGAAGATACGGTCGTAGATCGACCCGGTTTCGAATGACACCGGGCTCCACCAAACCAGCGTTCGCGGCTGTGTGTCCGGGGACGCCAGGAAAATATCCTGAGATATCACGACGGGTGATATCGGGGTGGCAAAAAATAAGTTCTGACGCACATTTGCCGCGATGCCGATCCCCGTGTTCCGAGGCGTGGGGATCGTCCCACGCGCGATCAGAGCGAATCGAGGCGTGGGCAGGCCGTGGGGTGGGGTTCCCGTCGGGGGCGTAGCGCCGGCGTCGAGCATCACAGAAGCGTTCGCGGCGCCCATGAAATCCACCGTACTCCAGTCCAGGAGCGCCGGGTTGCGCTGACCGTCCAGAGGGAACAGGCTCGAAGGAGGATTCGTCAGGTTGGTAAGCTGATAACTGCTATAGTTATCAAAATAATTGCACGAACCGGGGATCATCAGGGCGCCCTCCGTCGCGCTCGCCGGCGCTGCGACCGCGCTCGGCGCCGGCCACGCCGGTCCGAGGCGGATCGGCGACGGCGAAGCGGCGCCGGTGAAGAGCGCCGCATCTCCCTGCGGCGCATGCAGCAAGAACGGCTCCGACGCCCATAGACAAGGAGTCGGCGCGAGCGCCGCTCCCGCGGCCGCGAGTGCGCACCGATGACTTAGTTTTCCGATTGTGCTCACTGGCTTGCTCTCTCTCTCTGGGGAGGGCGTCCCCGGCCGGATGTGCGGGGTATGCTCGCCCGAAAGCCGACATGTGTTCCGCCCGGCGATCATACCGCGAGAACCGGGGCGACGGAATGCATTTCCGCATGATTGCGGAGCGCATGGAAAACCTCCCCGGGCGTCGCAGCCAGGCGTACGGCCTCTTTCAGATCCCGGCATGGTCCGAGCCGTTTGGCGAACCACGAGATCCGCCGGCGGATGTGGGTCATCGCGTACCGCTCGCCGCGATGTTCGAGCATCAGTTCCATGTACCGGCGGATCAGGGCGATTTTTTCGCGGGCCGAGGGTTCTGGCGGGACGGCGCCGAGCGTCTGGAGCGCCCAGCAGTCGCGGAATATCCAAGGCGCCGCGAACGCGCCCCGACCGATCATCACCCCGGCGCAGCCCGTACGCCGGAGCATCGCAACGCACGCCCCGGGAGATGTTATATCCCCGTTCCCGACAACGGGGATTTTGTCCACCGCGGCGACGACCGCGGCGATCCCGTCGTGCGACACATCTCCCTTAAAACGCTGCTCGGTGGTTCTGCCGTGCACGGTGACGGCGGCGACGCCGACCTTTTCGAGCGCTCGCGCGAGGGCCGGCGCGACGATCGAGCGTTCGTCCCAGCCGAGCCTCATCTTCGCGGTTACGGGGACTCGGCCGGCGGACGCGGTTTCGACGGCGCGGACGACGCGCTCGGCGAGGCGCGTCGTGCGATCGGGGTCGCACAGGAGCATGGACCCGCCGTTCTTCTTTGTGACCTTGTCAACCGGGCATCCCATATTAATATCGACGATCGCGGCGCCGTGATCGACGGCCCAGCGTGCGCCGTCGGCGAGGATGTCCATGTCCGAGCCGTAGAGTTGCATCCCGACTGGGGAGTCGTCTTGCGTGGTGCGCGCGAGGTCGAGGCTCTTGGCGCCGCCGCGGAGCAGCCCGTGCGGGCTTAGGAGGTCCGTGCACGCGAGGCCGACCCCGCCCGCGGAGCGCGCGACGATTCGGAACGCGAGATCGCAGTAGCCCGCGACGGGCGCGAGCATGAGGTTCGATCCGAGCCGAACCGGTCCGATCTTTAGCGGCATGCCGAGCACGGGCCGGAGTGTAGGGTCGGCCCGTGCGGGTCAGCCTTCGAGGTCGAGCCGGCGTCGGCGGGCGTCTTCCTCGGCGCGGCCGTGGTCGTGGGCCAGGCGGTCCTCGCGGGCTTCTTCCTGATCGTTGCTTTCGAGTGGGCGCACCGCTTCCACCGCTTCGGTCGGGATCAGCGCGTCGGTGAACTCCGCGCGATCGCCGGTGCGACGAGGGCGCGTCTCGGCGCGCTCGCGGGCGGCCTGCTCGGCGGTCGCTTTACGCTGCGCCTGAGACACGCCCGCAAGCGAAGACTGGATCGCGGGGCCGATCGGGTCCATGTAAACTTCATCGGACCGGGGGACGAACAGCCTTGATCCAGGCCGGGCCGACGCGAGCTCTCGGACCCGTCCGGGGCGGGCTGCGACCGCTGGGCGGACCGGGAAACATTCCCCGCTCTCCGGGAGCCCGGCAATATCCCGCGCCCCCGGGCGTTCGGGGAGGTATGAGCGGCATGACACTTTCGATAATCCCGCGCCGGTCGGTCGGCGTCTCGGCTCGGTCGGCGGCGGTCGGCTTTACGCTGATCGAACTGCTGGTGACGATCTCGATCATTGCGGTGCTGCTGGGGATCGTGCTGCCGGTTTACCCGCGCGTCCGCGACGCCTCGCGCAAGGCCGCGTGCGCCGCGAACCTCCACGGCGTAGCCCAGGCCTTCGAGATGTACCGCAACGATCACAAGCAGGAGTTCCCCTCGGCCCGGGCTCTGCCACCGCCCTGGCTCTCGGGCGACACCGACCCGCCGTTGAGCGTGGCGATGGCGGGGTACATCGAAGCCGCCGAGGCGTGGCGCTGCCCGGGCGACCCCGTGCTTTTCGACTATCCCTACACCGATGAAGCGGGCGTCGAACGCTCGAGCGCAATGTCCTACGACTACCGCTCGGACCTCTCCGGGCTGACCTTCGACCAATCCCGGTACGCGCGGTTCGGCCTGACGCAGAACCTGGTCTCGCTCGTCGGCGACGCCGACGGCGACACCTTCGAGACGCAGGACGGCGAGTTCGTGACGGTCGATTTCTTCCACCAGCGCAGGAACGTGCTCTTCACCGACGGGCACATCGAATAAACAGCAAGGGGCTGAACGCCATGACCGAACGCACACGCATCGTGCTCGATGAGCAGATCGGCGCCCGCAAGCCGTTGGACGCGGGCTGGTCGAAGCGGAAGAAGTTGATCGTCGGCGTCGCGGCGGGATCGGTCGCGGTCGCAGCGGTTGCCGCCGGGATGATCGTTCATATGACGACCCGCCCGCCGAGCCTGCCCAGGTCGGCGACCGAAGCCGTCGCGGTTTTGACGTCGGAGAAGTTCGACCTTCTCGACGAAGGCCGCAAGCGTCAGTACAGCGCCGAGGCCGGCCGGCTTATGCGCGAGATGTCCGACGAGGAACGCCGGGCGCTCTTCGCGGACGAGTCCAACCGCGAGGCGTTGCGCATCCTCCGCGAGGAGCGCTTCGACGAACTCGCCCGTCGCTTCGCCCGCGGCGAGGCGCCGACCTTCAACCCCGAACAGTTCCGCAATCGGCGTGACGGCGACGGGCCGCCCGCCTTCGTACGCGAGAACATGCCCCGCGACCGCGAGGGGTTCCTGGAGCAACTCCGCTCGCAGATCGCCGACACCGCACACACCCGAGGCGCTCACGAAAAAGCACTCCAGACCGAAATGGCCAAACGCCGATCGCAATCCGGTGGCGGCGGCGCGGGCGGTGGCCGAGGCGGCGGCGGTCGCGGCGGGTGATGCCGAAACG
>CAZTEE010000015.1:0-827 GCA_964611775.1 uncultured Phycisphaeraceae bacterium
GGGACTGGCGGGCCGGGGTCGGCCCGGGGTCGAATCGGTGAGTATAGCGTCCCGTAGGATCCTCGAAAAGCGGGGCGGGGCGGCGGGGTCGGACGAGCGGCCGCCCGCGGTTGCGACTGAGTCGCAGCGACGCTAGCATCTTTTATGCGGACCGTCGGGGCGGGAATCGCGCCCGGCCGACGGTGACCCCCCGATTGGCGTTCCCGGAGCCTGTTGATGCGACCTCCAGCGGATAATGACACCGCGTGCGACTGCCCGCTCGCCGACGCGGGTGTCGCGTTGTGCGACGCCCCGGCGGGTTGCCGGGCGAGGCTGGCGCTGGCGGCTGGCGGCGGCTGCGAGGCGCTCGCGGCGATGGGTATGACGGCGGACGAGGTTGTGCTGGTTCACAAGCGTGGCGAGCCGACGATCGTGTCGCTCGGGACATGGAACGGGCGCCGGATCGGACTCACACGCCGGGCGGCGCGTGAGATCCGCGTGTTGATTGACGGCTGATCGCACTTAACGAGGTATTTCGCCGCCGTGTGCGGGCATTGATCGCTCGCACGCGGCGCGTTCGCAGAGTTGAGCCGATGGCCGGGTCCGATCCACAGACCGAACAACGGATAAAGGAGCCCGGAGGCGCTGGAGACACGGCCGAGGTCGCGCTGCTCGGCAACCCCAACACCGGCAAAACAACTTTATTCAACCGACTGACAGGCCTGCGCCAGAAGACGGCCAACTACCCGGGAACAACAATCGAATCTCACCTCGGCGTCGTCGCGGGGGACGGTCGGCGTCGGCTGATGGATCTGCCGGGCGTGTACTCGATCGAGCAGGACTCGGCG
>CAZTEE010000015.1:837-16352 GCA_964611775.1 uncultured Phycisphaeraceae bacterium
GCGGAGGCTGCGGTGTGCCGATCGGCCCTCGACGGGGTCTCGGCGCCGGGCGTGGTATGTGTGATCGTAGATGCTTCGGCGCTGCGGCAGGGGCTTAGGTTCCTCGGGGAGATTGTGCGCAGACGGCTGCCTACGGTCGTCGCGCTGACCATGCTCGACCTGGCGCAGCGGCGGGGTGTGACGGTCGACGCGGACGCGCTGGCGCAGCGGCTCGGATGCCCGGTCGTCGCGACAAACCCGAGGTCGGGAGCGGGTGTGAGCGAGTTGCGGTATGCGTTCGCAGCGGCAGCCGTCGCGCGGACGACCCCGCCCGCGGATGAAGCGGGCTTTCGCGCGTGGATAGACGAGTTGCACGAAGCGTCGGCGCCGAGCGGCGTGGAGGCGGATTCGCCCGATCGGGTCAGCGATCGGCTGGACTGGGCGTTCACACATCCGGTGCTCGGGGCGGGGCTGTTCACGGCGATCATGTTCGGGCTGTTCTGGCTGCTGTTCCGGATCGCGGTGGCGCCGATGGACTGGATCGAGGCGGCGTTCGCTGCGGGCGCCGACGTGACGGCGCGGGTCCTGCCGCCCGGGCTGGCGCACGACCTGGTCGTCGAGGGCGTGATCCCCGGGCTGGCGGGGGCGCTCGTGTTCCTGCCCCAGATATGTCTTTTATTCTTCTTGCTATCAATTCTTGAGGACACGGGGTACCTCGCGCGGGCGGCGTTCGTGGCGGACCGGCTGCTGCGCCGGTTCGGGCTCCCGGGGTCCGCGTTCATACCGCTGCTGTCGAGCCACGCGTGCGCGATCCCGGGGATACTCGCGGCGCGGTCGATCCCGAATCGGCGTGAACGACTGGCGACCATACTCGTCGCGCCGTTCATGACGTGCTCGGCGAGGCTGCCGGTGTACGCGCTGCTGGTGTCGCTGCTCTTTGCGGATCGCCCGTCGCTGGCGGCGCTGGCGTTCGCGGGTTGCTACGCGCTCGGCGCATCGGCGGGGGTCATTAGCGCGCTCGTCGCGCGCGGGACGATCCTGCGCGGCGCGTCAGCGCCGATGTCATTGGAACTGCCGTCGTACAAGGCGCCGAGCCTGCGCACGGCGCTGCTGACGGCGTACGACCGCGGGATGGTTTTCCTTAGAAAAGCAGGGGTTTTCATCTTCGCGTTCTCGATCGTCCTGTGGTGGTTCTCGAACTTTCCGTCGTCCCCGGCGCCGAGTGAAGCGGTGGAGATGCGCGAGCGGGCGGCGGCCGTCGCGGAGATCGACGCATCGGCGGCGGCGGGGTTCGAGGACAGCGCCCGCCGGGCCGAGGCGCGGGCGACGCTCGCCGGTTCGTTCGCGGGCCGGGTCGGGCGTTCGCTCGAACCTGTCTTCGAGCCGTTGGGCTTTGACTGGCGCGTGAACATCGGCGTGCTGACCTCGTTCGCGGCGCGCGAGGTGTTTGTGTCAACGCTCGCGATCGTCTTCACGGGCGATCAGGCGGACGCGGAGACCGAAGGCGTCATCGACGCGGCGCGATCGGCCGTGCGCGACGACGGCGTCACGCCGGTCTTCACGCGCGACGCCGCATGGGCCATGCTAGTATTTTATGTTCTTGCGATGCAGTGCTTCTCGACGCTCGTGGTGACGGCGCGCGAGGCGGGCGGGGCGCGATGGGCGGTTCTTCAGTTCTTCTGGATGTCGGGCGTCGCGTACATCGGAGCCTGGGTCGCGCGATTGATCGTGCTGGCGGTGGCGGGATGATCGTGCTCAGCGTCCTGGCGATCCCGGCGGCGGCGGCTACGGGGTTCCCGGTCGGGGATCCGCAGTTCTGGCTGGTGACCTCGGCAGCGGCGGTCGCGGCCTGGGCTGTCTGGCGCATGGCGCGGGGGAAAAAACTGGTTCCCGGACGCCGCCGGGCGCGTCCGCGGCGCGCGAGTCTGACGATCGAAGGTCGACCCGCGCCCGCGTCCAACCGCAGCAAGGACCACTGAAGCGGGTAATTATCGGCGACGCCAGCAGATGGACCGGGCGAGTGTTTTTTTTCGGTGAAGTGGAACGAATGTCTTGACCGGGCTTCGCGTTTGTGGTAGATATGTGTGGAGCACAGGGTTCCAACGTCCGGTCGCACGCCGGTCGTCCTTGGAGAGAGATCAAGAGAGTCAGACGGCGCACATCGGGGTCGATTGCCATGCACAGGCTCGGCGTCCGCGCGCTCAAAGGGAGAGTCAGAATGAAGACTTGGAAGCAGTTTGCAGGCGTCGCGGTAGCGGCGGCAGCATTCGGAGCCGGGGCGAGCGACGCGAGCGCGGAACTCTTCCTCGCTGGTATTCAGCAGAAGGAATCCGTGACCCCGGCGGGCGCGCTCGACCGTGCCGCTGCGGCGTCGAACGGGCACGTGCTCTGGTCGCAGGGCTTTACTGTAACCGGCGCGTCCATTCTCAACCGCGTCGAGATCCTCGGGAACAGCCCCGCGGGCAGCGACGTGACACTCATGATCACGGACGCCCGTGACGGGGGATCGGCGCCGAATGTCTACTTCGAGGGCACCTTCGGCATTGGCGCCGGGGACATCGGCAATCGGGTGTGGCACTCGTTCAATCTCGACGGGGTCGAGCTCGACTCCGCCGGCGAGTACTTCCTCATCATCCGCTCGGATACGACCAGCGGCTTCGAGACGCGGAAGGTTGGCGTCGCCAACGGTGTCGGGCTGACCAGCCACGCCGGCGTCCTGACGCAATCGCCCGACACGTTCTACAACGCCTCGTGGACGACATTCCAGAACACAGTGCTCGCCATTCAGTTCTTCGGAACCGAAGGCGGGACCGGCGAGCCGACCATCCCGACCCCGGGCGCGATCGCGCTCTTCGGGCTGGCGGGCGTCGCGGCGTCACGCCGGCGCCGGTAATCGGCGACCCTCGGCGGATAGACGATCGCTGATTGACTCGAATTGATCGTTGTCGGACCCCGCCCGGTTTGGGCGGGGTCTTTCTTTTTTGCCGACAATGCTTGCGTGCCTGCTCGTACGAACGCCGAGTCCGACGAATCCACCCCACCCGCTGCCGTGCCGGTCGAGCCGCGGATCGGGTCAGCCTGGCGGACGGTATCGATCCTGACGCTCGCCAGTCGCTTCACCGGGCTGGCGCGGGATGCGGTGTGTTCGAGGCTTTTCGGCGTCGGACCGGTGTGGTCGGCGTTCGCGTTCGCGTTTCTGATCCCGAATCTGTTCCGCCGGCTGTTCGGTGAGGGCGCGCTCGCCGCCGCGTTCCTGCCCGAGTACGCGCGCCTGGTCGGCGACGACCCCGAAAAGGCCCGTAGATACGCCGGGGCCGTGCTCCGGCTGCTGCTGCTGACCCTCGGCGGCGCGACGATTGTCGGCGAGGCGATCGTCCTGCTGCTGCTCCTGACGCCGGTCGGCGAGACCGGGGGCCTGGCGCTCGGGTTGATGCTGCTGACGCTCCCTTTCACGCCGCTGGTCTGCGCCTCGGCGATTCTTGGAGCCGCGCTCCAGACGCGCGACCGCTTCGCCGTTCCCGCGGCGGCGCCGATCGTACTGAATGTGATAATCGTGCTGGCGGCGATCTCGGCACGGCTCGTCGGCGGGCTCGAGGCCAAGCCCGCGATATACGCGGTCGCAGCGGCGGTCCCGATCGCGGGCGTGATGCAGTTTATCTGGGCATGGCGCGCGATCGGACGAGATCGGCCCGAACTCGCCGCGGCTCGCGCGGAAGTACGCGAGGAACTCGCACGCACTCTCCGGCGCATGGCGCCGGTCGCGGTCGGGATGAGCGCGCTCCAGATCAACTCCCTGATCGACGGCGTGATCGCGTCCTGGCCGGTGCTCTTCGGCCCGAATCTGCCGTTCTCGATCGCGGGCGACGCCGTCCGCTACCCGCTCGACGAAGCCGCCAACGCCACGCTCTTCTTCGCGCAGCGGCTTTATCAGTTCCCGCTCGGTGTTTTCGGCATCGCCATCGCCACCGCGGTGTTCCCGGCGCTGGCGCGTGTCGCGCAAGACCCGGCCAGATTCGCCTCCACGCTCGCGCGTGGCGTCCGGCTTAGCCTGTTCATCGGCGCCCCCGCTTCGCTCGGGCTCATCCTCGTACGCGACGAACTCGTCGCGGTCATATACCTCGGCGGCGCGTTCGACGAAGACGCCATCACACGCGTCGCTGCGGTTCTGCTCGGTTACGCGCCGGGAGTCTGGGCTTTCGGACTCATCCATGTCCTGACTCGCGGCTTCTACGCCCGCGGCGACACGCGCACGCCCGTCCGGATCGCGCTCGTCTCGATCGCCTGCAACACGGTTCTGAGCCTTGCTCTGATCTGGTTTCTGCGCGAATCGGCCCTCGCATGGGCGACAAGCGCGTGCGCAATCGGTCAGGCTTGGGCCCTCTCGAGGCTGAGCCGCCGGGCAAGCCCGGATGCTCCACGAGTCGGGCCGGCGGTATCGCGGATAATCCTCGCGTCGGCGGCGATGGCGCTAGCGGTCCTCGCGCTCGGCGCGGTTTGGCCGGAATCATCGACGTGGATCGGCGTCGCGGGTCGGCTGACTGCGATGGTCGCCGCCGGGGCGGGCGTATTCGCCGTCGCGGCGTGGCGCCTGTGCCCGGACGAGTGGCGCGAACTTATATCGAGACGAACAGCGTCGCCCGCGCCCGATGAAACCATAGTTTGACGGTCGCCGGTGGCGCGTCGCTCAGCCGCAGGGCGATCCCCAGTTGTTGAGGAGGATCAGCAGGTCCGCGCCGTCGACCACGCCGTCGTTGTTGAGATCGGCGATCCCGCCTTCTGCGCCCCACGCGGAGAGCAGAATCAGGAGGTCGGCGCCGTCGATGTCGCCGGTATTGTTGAGGTCGCCGACGACCGCGCCGGCTTCACCCTCGCAGGAGTCGGGGATGCCGTTGTCGTTGCAGTCGGCGGCGCCCTGCTCGATCTCAACGAAGTCGGGCACGCCGTTGTTGTTGCAGTCTGGCGAAGCCGCGATGCCGATCGGGTTAGCGAGGGCATTTTGGAGCCCGGTGTTCTGGATCGCGGTGCCCTGATTGGCGCCGCCGGAAGCGGTGCATCCGGCGTTGGTGTGGATGCCGATGATGTTGTTCTGATTCACATCAAAGACAGCGGAACCCGAGTTGCCGCCGGTGGTGTCAACCGCGTAACGGATGATCGTCCCCGATCGGCTGGTGTACGGGCCGGTGTCGGTCTGTAAGGTCTGGTTGGCGCTCAGGGGAGTGTTGTCCGTGCCGTAACCCGTTATGCGGATGGTCTGCCCTGAGACCGGGGGCGAGTTGTTGGCGACGAAGTAGAACGAGCCTTGCGCCTGGAACGGCGTAAGCCCGGTGTTCGAGTTGGGGAACGCGCCGAAGTACGCCCAGTCGTTCCCGATCCCCGTGAACGCCGACTGCACCGACGCCGGGTCTACCGGGTACTGATGCTCGGGAGCGGGGTTGACGATCGCGCCGGTGGACGGGTTCGACGGCGGGACATTGAACTGGACCACGCCCAATCCGCCTGCACAGTGGCCGGCGGTGAGGAAGTTGCGGGTCTGATCGTCGATGATGAAAGCGGTGCACTGAGCCGGGAGGACGCGGGCCGAGCGCGGATCGGTGGACGCGACGCGATCATCCGGGCCGCACAACGAGGTCGGCGCGACGCCGACACCAGGCCCGGCGAGCACGGTGCTCATCTCAAGCCGGACCGGCCCTGCGCCGGGGTACGCGAAGATTTCTACGCGGACGCGATCGCCGTTGAAATAAGCCGAGGTGTTGCCCCAGCGCTGGAGGTCGCGTGCGGTCATGACCTGGCGGGCGCCGTCGGTCAGAGACGTGATCCAGAGATAAGCCTCGTCGCCCAGCCCGGGCCGGCCCGAGAGGACGACATCATCGAACATCAGGCGAAGCCACGGGGCGCCCTCGACGGCGACCTCGGTCTCGAAGATCCTTTCCGGCTCCGCGGGGCGGTCGGCGCGGGGGGTGCGGATCCAGTCCCGCGCTGGCGCAGCGAGAAAACCCGAATCGACCATAACTCGGACGGGGATCTGCTCGAGCGGCCCCGTGGCGGGGGTAAGCGCAGCAGGATCGAGGGCTGATTCCTGAGCGTTCGAGGCGGCGGGCGCCAAGATCAACCCAACCGCCGCCGCCATGATCGCGCGGGCGGCATGCCCGTGGATCCCTCTACCGTTGCATCGGATCATGGAACACTCCCGAGCCGGCGCCCGTGTTATGGACGCCGGGCGTGGTTGTGGCGATATCTCTCGAACCCTCCCCAGAGATTCTGACTCCGAGGGGTCTCCGAGTCAATGATTGTTCGCGTATTTTGTGGCTCCGGATCTGCGAAATGCTCGATCCGCCCCAGCCGGGATAAACTAACCCGATCAACCGTCCGATAGTGCCGACACGGGCGCGATCGGCCATCTCGCCGTTCCCGAGCAACGAGCACGAACGCCGAACTCAAGGACGAGCCATGTTCGACCCCACTACCGCGGGCATCCGCACGATCCGAGTACTGCCTTCCCTCCCGGCCCCCCTAGCCCCGATGCTGGACCTTGCCCACAACCTATGGTGGACCTGGCAGCCCGTGGTCGCTTCGCTCTTCCAGCAACTCGACCCCGAACTCTGGGAGACCACCGGGCACAACCCCGTCAAACTGCTCGGCTCGATCGCGCAGGACACGCTCAACCGCGCCGCAGCCGACCCTGCCTTCGTGCACGCCGTCGAACGCGCCGCTGCCGAACTGAATCTTCACATTTCCCGGACAGCGTGGTTCCACGACAGACACGGCGAACTCCCGTGCCAGGAATGCGCCTGCCCCGTAATCGCCTATTTTTCCGCAGAATTCGGCCTTACCGAATCGTTCCAGATCTACTCCGGCGGCCTGGGATGCCTCGCCGGCGACCATCTCAAATCCGCCAGTGAACTCGGCGTGCCGCTCATCGCCGTCGGGCTTCTCTACCGCCAGGGGTACTTCCACCAGTACCTCAACACCGACGGCTGGCAGCAGGAGACCTACCCCGACATCGACCTCCCCAACCAGCCCGCACGCCGAATCATCGACCCCGAAACCGGGCGCCAGCGCGTCGTCTGGATCGACCTGCCCGGTCGGCGCCTCGCGGTCGGGGCGTGGGAGTGCAAGGTCGGCCGGGTGACGCTCTATCTCCTCGACACCAACCTGGAAGAGAACAACCGTGAGGACCGCGACATCACACGCCGGCTCTACGGCGGGGATGTCGAGCGACGCATCCAGCAGGAACTCGTCCTCGGCGTCGCCGGCGTCCGGTTCCTCGACGCCGTCGGCGTCCACCCTGCCGTGTATCACATGAACGAGGGGCACTCCGCGTTCCTCGCGCTCGAGCACATCCGACTTCTCCGAGATAAGACCGATCTCACATTCCCCGAGGCGCTCCAGGCGACCGCCGCCGCCCACCTGTTCACCACGCACACGCCGGTCCCCGCAGGCATCGACCGCTTCGCGCCCGACCTCGTCGAGCGCTATCTCTCCCCGATGTGTCACGGCCTCGGGGTGTCGATGCACGACCTCCTGGCCCTCGGACGCGAGAACCCCGCCGACGACCGCGAGTTCTTCTCCATGGCCGTCCTCGCATTGAAAACCTCAAACAGATGCAACGGCGTAAGCCGGCTCCACGGCGAGGTCAGCCGGAATATGTGGACACGCCTCTGGCCGGGCCTCCCTATCGAGGAAACCCCGATCGGGCACGTGACCAACGGCGTGCACACGCGCTCGTGGGTCGCGCCGGGCCTGAAAGACCTCTTCGACCGCTATCTCGGCTGGGCCTGGCAGCGCGACCCCGCCGATCACGCCGTCTGGGCCGACGCCGAGACCATCCCCGACGAGGAACTCTGGCGCGTCCACAACGACGAGCGTGCCGATCTCATCGCCTGGACCCGCCGGCGCATCCGCACCCAACTCGGTCGGCGGGGCCTCGGTCGCGACGAGATCGAGCACGCCGCCGCCGCGTTGGACCCCAACATCCTCACCGTCGGCTTCGCGCGCCGCTTCGCAACTTATAAACGCGCAACGCTCCTTCTCAGCGACCCCGAACGCCTCACCGCCCTGCTGGGCGACCGCGAACGACCGATCCAGATCCTCATCGCCGGCAAGTCCCACCCCGCCGACGGCCCGGGCAAGGAGATGATCCGCGAGGTCGCCAAGTTCGCCGAACGGGCCGGCCGCTCCGCGCGAGTCGTCTTCCTTGAAGATTACGATATCGAGGTCGGGCGACGCCTCGTCAGCGGCTGCGACATCTGGCTCAACACCCCGCGCCGAGGGCTCGAAGCCTCCGGCACCAGCGGCATGAAAGCCGGGATGAACGGCGTCATCAACGTATCCATCCTCGACGGCTGGTGGGACGAGGGCTACGAACGCGAGATCGGCTTCGCCATCGGTCGCGGCGAATCCTACGAAGACCCCGAGACGCAGGACAAGGTCGAGGGACGCGCCATCTACGACCTCTTCGAACGTCACATTATCCCCGAATTCTATCAGCGCGACCCGTCCGGCCTGCCCCGCGCTTGGATCGCGCGGATGAAGCGCTCGATCATGTCCGTCGCGCCGTTCTTCAATACAAACCGCATGGTCGCCGAGTACGCCGAGCGCTGGTACATCCCCGCCGCGACCGCGCACGCTCGCCTGGCCGAGGACAACCACGCCGGCGCCCGCGCGCTGACCAGCCAACTCGCGCGTTACCGCGCGCACTGGCGCGAGATCGCCGTCGAATCCGTCACCGCGTCCGTCGGATCTTCGCTGGGCATCGGCAAGATCGCTCCGGTCCGCGCGGTCGTCCGGCTCGGGACGCTGAACCCCGACGAGGTCGCCGTGCAACTTTACGCCGGGCTTGTGCACGGGCCCAGCGAGATCTCCGACGCGCGAATCTCGGACCTCGCGCACACCGCGTCGCTGGGCGACGGCCGCCACGAGTTCGCCGGCGAACTGCTCGCCGACCGTTCCGGTCGGATGGGGTTCACTATCCGCGTCCAGCCCCGGCACGACCTGCTCGACCACCCCTGCATCCCCGGCCTGATCACCTGGCACGCTGCGCCGAACTCCGATTTAGCGCACGAGAGCGCCACGCTCACCGTCGCCCGCGCGTGACTATCCTAAGAAACGGAAAATAAGTTCATATTACGCCACAAAGCCCGGGGAAATGTCCCCGGGCTTGTATTATTTTCTCGTCATACGATCGCCGCGACGAACAGCAGCGTCGCCACGACGACCGCGAACACCATTTTCACAACCGTCGCTACCAGCCTCCCGACCGCGGCGCCATGCCCGACACGACCGACGTCGCCCCACGTGCGCCCGACTTTCGTTCGTTCCAGAAGAGCCGCCCCGACACCCGCCCCGATCGCGGCGCCGAGGATCGTCCCGAGGATCGGCACGATCGGTGTCCCGATGATCGCGCCCGCCAACGCCCCCACGATCGCCCCCGCGGCGGAGCGTTTCGCCCCCCGCGCCTTCGTCGCCCCCGCGCCCGCAGCGAAGAACTCGGCCACTTCCGCGAGAAACGCCAGCCCCGCAGCGACACCCAGCGTCCAGATCGAGTACGTCTCGGGACGCCAGAGATCGACCCCGACAGCGACCGCGACCATCAGCCAGATGCCCGGCAGGGTAAGCAGCGTCGCCGCAACCCCGACAAGCCCCGTGAACCCCATGATTACCGCTACGAGTGCTCCCATGCCCGCGGAGTTATAGGGAAAGCGCACGCCGATGATTCCCCGCCCGGTTCGCCCGTGCGCCCGCGAAGCCGTACAACAGGGTTCACGATGCACGAACGCACCGCGTCACTCTGTCTATCGCAAGTCGGCTTCGCCGGGCCGGGCGGACAAGCCCCGGCCCGTGAACTTATCGCGCGGGCGTCAGAACTCGGCTACCGCGGGATCGCGCTCGACATGACCGCGCCGGGCGTCCGCCCGCGCGACCTGGACCGGAGCGCCCGGCGCGACCTCGCCGCCCTGCTACGCCGGCATGAACTCATTTTCGCCGGCGGCGACCTTTGGATACCGCCGTCACACTTCGCCGACCCCGCCAACACCGATCGCGCGATCGCCGCGGTCACGGCTTCGCTCGGGCTGGCGCGCGAGATCGCGTCGCTGGTCCCCGGCTCGAGCGCAAACGTGTCAATCTCACTCCCGGCGGAACCCGCAGCGGACGTGCTCGAAACCCTGATCGCCGCGGCACGAACCCTCGGCGCACGGCTCGCGGACACACGCCCACGCGCGGACTCAAATATCAACAGTCAAAACGCCGACGCTATCGGTGTCGGGGTCGATCCCGCGTCGCTGCTGCTCGCCGGCCTCGACCCCGCGGTCGAGATAGCCCGGCTCGGCGCGCTCGTCGCCAACGCCCGCATATCAGACGCCGACCACGCCGGCCGCTCGCCCCTCGGCGCCGGGCGGCTTGATCTGCACGCTTACAAGATCTCCCTGACGCTTGCCGACGACGCCGTCCCGATCATCGCGGACATGCGCGGCCTGCCCAACCCCGCCGCCGCCGCCCGCGCAGCCCTCGACCGCTGGAACACACACCCCGGCTGAGACCCGCCCCCGCGATCGTGCGCCGGGATAGACGGAACATAACTACATTGATCTCATCGCTCGGGCGAGACGCCCGTGCCGCCGTCTGCGCGCGTGCCGCCCGGTGGAGCCGCGCCACCCGGGGCGCGCGTAACCCCGCTCCGTGATGTGCACTATTGTTCCGACCGAATGGCCAGTCACCGCGATTACTACACCGTGCTCGGCGTGCAGCGCAGCGCCGGCGAGGACGAGATCAAAGCCGCCTACCGCCGACTCGCCCGCCAATATCACCCCGACGTGAACAAGGCGCCCGACGCCGCGGAAAAGTTCAATGAGGTCCAGCAGGCGTACGAGACCCTCTCGGACCCCAAGAAGCGATCGCTCTACGACCGCGTCGGACACGAAGCGTTCGGCCCGGGCGCCCGTTCCGCGTCCTCACGCGGCCCGACCTACACGTGGACCAACGTCGCCGGGGGAGGCGGATTCGGCGGCGCCACCGAGGACTTCGACATCGGTGACATCTCCGACCTTTTCTCCGAAATGTTCGGCGGGCGCAGCCCGTTCGGCCAGAGTGCCAAACGGGGCGCACGCGCCAGATCCAAGCCCGCGCGCGGCGAGGACGCTCACGCCGAGCGAACCATCTCCTTCGAAACCTCCGTCATCGGCGGGACCGAGACCGTCCGCGTCCAGCGCGGCGGCGCTCCGCAAACGATCGACATCAAAGTCCCCCGCGGTGTGGCCGACGGCGCCAAACTCCGCGTCCGAGGGGCGGGCGAGCCGAGCAGATCCGGCGGCCCGCCCGGCGACCTGATACTGACCATCAGAATCGCGGCGCACCCGCTGTTCCGACGCTCCGGCCTGGACATCGAGTTCGACCTCCCCGTCTCGATCACCGAAGCCGCACTCGGCGCCGGCATCACCGTCCCGACTCCCGCCGGCGACAGGGTCCAACTCAAAGTCCCCCCCGCGACGCCGGGCGGGACCAAGCTCCGCATCCGCGGCCGCGGCCTAGCAGCCGAGGACGGCTCCGTCGGGGATCTCTACGCGATCGTCCGCGTCATTCCGCCGAAATCTCTTTCAGAGCAGGACCGGGCCTTGCTGCGCGATCTAGGAAGTCGGCTGCCCGCGCCGCGCACCGGCCCGCACTGGGATTGACGCCGGCTCAGCCCAGCGGCCCGCGATAGTGGCAACGGCTTGTGCAGGTCTCGAACACGACGACCTCCGCCAGCAGCGGCAGGTCCGACTCAAGCCGGCCCCAGATCCACGCCGCGATCATCTCGCTGGTCGGGTTCGCCAGACCGTCGATCTCGTTGAGGAGCCGATGGTCGAGCATCTCGCGGATCGGTTCGATCAACGCCTTGATCTGACCGTAGTCGATCAGGTAGCCGCGCGAACTGTCGGCGTCGCCCTCGACGATCACCTCCACACGGAACGAGTGCCCGTGCATACGCCGGCACTTGTGCCCGTCGGGGAATGTCGGGAGGAAGTGCGCCGCCTCGAACGTGAACGACTTGGCCAGGCGGACCCGCATCGCAGCGATTGTACGGACTCCGACCCTTCTTCGATGGACTTCCCGGCGGCTTGCTCTACGATCGCTGCTGATGCCCGCCGCCCTCCGATGGCTACTCCGGCTCGGACCTACCAACCCGATCTGCGTCCGCATCGTCCAGGGCGGGTCGCGGCGGACACGGCACTTCTACATCCGAACCGGCTATCTCGGCGTGCTCATCGTCGCGCTCCTCTGGACTCTCCTCGTCGGAGCGGGCGGCGGTCGGCTCTCGTACACCGAGCTAGCCAACGCCGGCGCCGCGAGTTTCACCCTGATCGCCTACCTCCAGATCGGGCTGATCTGCGTGCTCGCCCCCGTCTTCATGGCGGGGGCCATCGCGCAGGAAGCCAACCCGCGCACCTGGGACATCCTTCTCACCACCCCCCTCTCGGCCGGGCAGATCGTGCTGGGGAACCTGTTCGGACGGTTGCTGTTCATCCTCGCGCTGCTGATCTCGTCGCTGCCGCTCTTCGCGATCACGCAGTATTTCGGCGGCGCGCCCGCGAGCAGCATCTTCGCCTCCTACGCCATCGCCGCGTGCGCCGCGATCCTCGTCGGCGCGATCGCGATCGGCCTGAGCGTCAGCCGGCTGGCCGGGCGTCGCGCGGTCTTCGCGTTCTATATCTCCGCGGTTTCTTATATCGCCGTGACCTGGGCCGCGGACCTCTGGATCCGGCCCGGCGCGGGCGGGGGCGTCACCTGGCTTACGCCGCTCAACCCTTTCCTCGCGCTCGAAGCGTTGCTCGCACCATCGAGTTACCCGACACCCGACCCGACCAGCCTCGCCGCGATGAACGGGCTGGCCCGGCTCTGGCTCGGGTCGCCCGTCCTCTCGTGGTGTCTCGCGTCGGGCGGCGTGAGCCTCGCGATCATGACCGCGGGGACGGCGATGGTCCGCCGCGTCGGTGAATCCGGGGGCACGCTCTGGCGTCGCGGGGGCGCGACCAACGAGGACGGCGAGCGCGTGCGCGCATCGCGGACGGTCTGGCATAACCCGGTCGCCTGGCGCGAGGCCGCCGCCCGGGCCGGCGCCGCGCACAAGGTCGCCGCGCGATGGGGTTTCGTCGGGATGGGCTGGCTCTGGGGCCTGCTGATCGTCATCCTCTTCCACACCGGCGCCTGGGCCGCCGACGATCTCAGATTCGTCATGCTCGCGACGGTCTGGGCCGAGGTCGCCGTGATCTCGCTGATCGCGATAAACATGGCGTCCACCGCGGTGTCGCGCGAGCGTGAGGACGGCACGCTCGATCTCCTGCTCATCACGCCGCTGACCGCCGGGCAGTACCTCGGCGGGAAACTACGAGGCCTGGTCAGCTACCTCGCACCGATGCTCTCCGTCCCGCTCGGGACCGTGCTCATCGCGTCCTTATATGTTCTTATGGACGGCTTCGGCGCCGCCGTGACTACCCCCGTCGCGGTCGGAACGGGGACCATCACGATGCCCATCGTCCTGCCCGAGGGAGCGATCGTCGCGCCGCTGGCGATTGTCCCGTTCGTCGCGTTCTGCGTGGTGGTCGGGCTTCAATGGTCACTCAAGAGCCGGGGCACGCTCGCGTCCGTGACGCGGGCGTTCGGCGTTGTCGCAGCACTCTCGGGAGTCATCGGCGTCTGCGCCTGGCGCGCGGGCGCGGACATCGCGATCATCGGCCCGGCGCTGACATGCCTGAACCCCGCGACCGCGATCTTCACCATCGTGCTCCCCGAGGACGGCGCGACCGAAACGCTCATTTCCTCATCCGGCGGTCGCGGCGTGCTGAGCGTCTCGCTCCTTCTCGGCGCGGTCGCCGCCGCCGTCGTCTACTCGGCCGTCATATACAGCCTGCATGCGAGCATGGTCAAAACATTCGACCGCACCGTCCGCGAACTCGCCGGCGCCCGCTGACGATTTCTGTAACTAATTACCAAGCCGCGCGGCCCCTACGGCACGCGCGCCCCACCCGTGCGCAACTGCATGGCGCCGCTCCATGCCGGGCGCTCCTGTTTTCCACGACTTCAACCCCGACGGATCAGCCGAGGTTCATGGTCACGAGGAACTCGGCGTTGGTCTTTGTCTTGCCCAGCCGGCCTTTGAGCAGTTCCATCGCCTCGACGACGTTCATGTCACTGAGCACTTTGCGCAGCCGATAGACGAGTTCCAGTTCCTTAGGGTCGAGCAGCAGTTCCTCGCGGCGTGTGCCCGACGCGGAGATGTCGATCGCCGGCCAGATGCGCTTCTCGACGAGCTTGCGGTCGAGGTGAAGTTCGCTGTTGCCGGTGCCTTTGAACTCCTCGAAGATGACTTCGTCGGCCTTTGACCCGGTGTCGACGAGAGCCGTGGCGAGGATGGTCAGCGACCCGCCGTGCTCGATCGCACGCGCGGCGCCGAAGAACTTCTTCGGTCGTTGCAACGCGCCAGAGTCGATGCCGCCCGTCATGATCTTGCCCGAGTGCGGCATCTCGTTGTTATAAGCACGCGCAAGCCGCGTGATCGAGTCCAGCAGGATCACGACGTCCCCGCCGAACTCCACCACGCGCTTGGCCTTCTCGATCACCATGTCCGCGACCTGAACATGCCGTGACGACCGTTCGTCGAACGTGCTCGCCACAACCTCGACCTGATCGGGCGTGTGCCTGCGGAAGTCCGTCACTTCCTCGGGCCGTTCGTCGATCAGCAGCACGATCACCTGAACGTCCGGGAAGTTTCGACAGATCGCCCGCGTCATCTTCTGGAGCAGGACCGTCTTGCCGGTGCGCGGCGGGGCGACGATCAGGCCCCGCTGGCCCTTCCCGATCGGCGCGACAAGATCTACGATGCGCATCTCGATCTCGCCAGGTTCGGTCTCGAGCACCAGCCGTTCCTCGGGATGCAGCGGGGTGAGATCCTCGAACATCGCGAGGTTTGCGACCTTCGACGGGTCGTGCCCGTTGACCGAGTCAACATCGACGAGCGCGAAGAACTTCTGCCCGTCGCGCGGCGCCAGCACCGGGCCACGCGCAACCATCCCCTTGCGCAGCTTCAATCGACGGATTATCGACTGCGATACATAAACATCATCCGGCCCGGAGAGGAACGACGCCTCGGGGCTGCGCAGGAACCCGAAGCCCTCGGGCAGGATCTCGAGCGTACCCTCGCCGATGAGCAGCAGCCCCTCGCCGGCGCGGGCTTTGGATATCCGATACACAAGTTCGGACTTGTGCAGTTGATGGAAGTCTTCGAGCTCGGACTCCTCCGCGAGCGTGTGCAACTGTTCCAGCGGCATCGCGCGCAGTTCAGAGAGCAGCAGCGGCGTCGCGGCGTCCTCGCCCGCGCCGGCGCGGCGGGCGGCGCGGATCGCCTCGGCCTCGCGGGCGATGTCGTCGTCTGTCGGGACCGAGCCGTCGGTCACGGCGAACGTGCGGACGGAGCCGGTCGGCTGCGCCAGACGCTGCTTGCCGCGCTTGTTCTTGCGGCGCTTGCGTGATGCGCCGGGCTGGCCGGGTTGGCCGGGTTGGCC
>CAZTEE010000016.1:0-16335 GCA_964611775.1 uncultured Phycisphaeraceae bacterium
CAGAATGATGTCCGGGTCCTGACGCAGTACGTGCTTGAGGCCGGAGGCGAAGCTGGGCATGTCGGCGCCGAGCTCGCGCTGCTCGACCAGGCAGCGGTTCGATTCAAATGTGTATTCGACGGGGTCTTCGAGAGTGATGATGTGCTTGCGGTAGCGTTCGTTCATCGCCTGGATCATGGCGGCGAGGGTTGTTGACTTGCCGGAGCCGGTGTCGCCGGTGACGAGGACCAGGCCGCGCGGGAGATAGGTCAGGCGTGCGATCACCTCGGGGAGGTTCAGAGCGGCGAGGGGGGGGACTTTGTTTTTGATGGCGCGCATGGTGAGCGCGACCGTGCCGCGCTGGGTGTGGGCGTTGACGCGGTATCGGCCGAGGTCTTTCGCGTGGTAGGAGAAGTCGGAGTCGAGGATCTCGTCGTAGCGCTGGAGGGCTGGCGGGGAGGCGATGGCTTCGAGGATGGCGCGGGTTGATTCCGGGGAGAGCGCGGGCGAGTCCATCGGCGACATGACCGTGTGGACCCGGAAGACCGGCGGGTGCCCCGCGACGATGTGGATGTCGGACGCGTCGGCCTCGTGCGCGGCGCGGAGAATTTCGTCGATCTTCATCCCGGTCCCTCTCCTTGCTAGCCACGGGCGTCGGCGACGCCGGCGTGCGTGCGAGTCATCGGCGATCGCGGGCTTGCGCCTGACACTGCAGTGATCTGATGTGTGAACACGTGCGGGCTGTGCGGGCGCGCCCGACGGGCCGAGTTCCACCACTCCAGGCGGAGGTTCAGCGATGCAGCGTCGGCCTCGGCCCGATAACTCCGGCATGGTCCGGAAAAGGGTAAATCCGAGTTGAAAAATCACGGAACTTTTCGGACAGTCGTGAAAATCATTGTGGGGCGGGGCGGCGATTCGCCGATTGGGGCTTACGCCGAGCCGCGGGAGGTCCGCGGATCGGATAGGCATCCAGTTGATCGCCCCATGCGGTGCAAGTCGTGACTCGGGTCACGTCGGCGAGGGACCACAGTTGCGGGATAGACAAGTGAACGCTAGCTTCGCGCGGGTCCGATACCGCGCCCACGCCGAGCGACAAGCCCGGCGGGGGTTCGTGTCGTTCACGCGGACCGCAGAGACAGCAGCCCGAGGGGAGGCAGCAGACGGGGCCGGCTTGGCCTGAGAAAGACATGTTCCAGCTGCGACAGCAAGTTCAGTAAAAAAGAAGTTCAACAGAGCATCAGGGTCCGGCGGACGGGCCCATAACAGCGGGCGATCCTCACTCACCAGGGGCGCGGCAGGTCGCGCCGGGGACCACCCGGACCGGATCCAACACCAGTCACAGGACAACCATTCGTGCACGAGAGGAAAGGAAACCATCCCATGAGGCGCTTCATCACAGTCCTCGCGGGCGCAGCGGCGGCCATGCTGCCCCTCGCCGCCCACGCGGTCCCGCCCATCCCGGCAAACACGACCCAGTTCACCACCGGCGGGCTCGACGTCACCGCCCCGATCGACGGCAACCGCCAGGTCGCCGGTCATCTGACTGCTGTGGTTGACATCGAAGCACCCGGCGGCACGTTCACCGCCAGCAACGCGCTCACCATTGACGTCGTGGTCTTCATCCACGACGCCAACGGCGTCGTCCAGGCGACACAGGTCTTCGCTAACGTCAAGGCCGCCGTCGCCGCTGATCTCGGCGGCGCGCTCCCAACCGAGCCGATCAACTTCAGCATGGCCCCCCTCGGCGCCAACCTCCTCACCGCTATCAACACCGCCCGCAGTTTCGTCACCGCGGGACTCACCGTCTCCGGCGGCGGCGTCGCAACCGGCGTCCGCATCGGCATCGTCGTCAATGACGCCACCGTCGACGGCAACGACGGCGCCGAGACCATCCTCGACCTCGCCGACGACGCGACCAACCAGACCATCCTCCCCGACACCGCCGGCCCGGTGCTCCAGCAGGTCCTCCGCGACACCAGCACCATGCCCGAGCGCATGATCTTCGTCTTCGACGACGACATCTCGAACTCCACCGTCGGCAACCTCACCGACGTGGACTTCGAGTCGAGCGCGACCGCGATGGGCATGTTCGCGCCGTTCGCCAACGTCGCTTTCCCCGGCAACCCGACCATCATCGGCGGGAACCGCGCGCTCCAGTTCAACATCGCGATGGGCCAGGAGAACCTCGCCCCCGCGATCGGCCAGTTCGCGCGCATCGCCCTCGCCGGCGGTCCGCCCGCTGTCAACGCCGATATCGAGGACCTCGCCAACAACATCGCCACCGATCAGACCGCGCGTCAGATCTCGGCCGTCACCACCCCCACGATCACCAACGCCGCGTGGATCGACCCGATCCTCCTCGGCGGCGACACCACGGGCACGGTCCGCGTCAACTTCAGCGCGAACCTCAACAATGCCGCCATCGGCAACCTCGCGTTCTGGCAGAACGTGATGAACTCGATCTTGCCTTCCTCTGGCATGACGGACCTCACCGTCACCGCGGTCGCCGCGTTCGACCCCACGTTCCCCGCGAGCGTGTTCCTGACCGTAACCTCCGGCGGGACCGACAGCGTCGCGCAAGACGGCCGCGCCGGCGTGGCCGGCGGGCTCAACCCCGTCACCTACAGCCTGTCACTCGACACCACTGTGGGCACACCCCCGCAGGACTTCCTCGGCACGCCGATCACCGGCAATCCTTCGGTCCCCATCGGCGACATGATCCCGCCCACAGAGGTCGGCGATCCGTTCACGCTCGATGAAAACGGCGACGGCGTAATCGACGCCTTCGCGTGGGACTTCAACGAGCCGCTCGACTCCTCGATGCTCTCCGCCGCCGGCTTCACGCTGACGAAGATCGCCGGGACGGTTCATCCCTTCGCGCTCTTCCTCGAGAACCTGGCCAACGGGATCACCAACCCCGTCGACGCCATGAACCAGGCGACCATCGCTGTCAACGGCGACATGACCGACGAGTTCCAGTCCGCGATCACCGGTTTCGCGGTCGTTAGCCAGGACACCACCGGGATGAACCGCCTCCAGCAGAACAACCGCCTGATCATCCGCTTCAACTCCGGCATGATCGACTGGGACAACGACGGGAACGCCGGCGCCTCCGATACCGACGGCGAGGCTACGCCCGGCACGTTCGACACGGACTTCGCGACGATCCTCATCAACGCGACAACCAGCGGCGTCAGAGACTCAGCCAGCAACACGCCCTTCGCCAACGTCAACAACGGCGGGACGATCGACGACGGCGCCTCGGCGATCATCGCCCGCGTCGACTTCAACACCGGCGACAACGTCGCGGGCGGCATGCAGAAGCCGTCCGAGCAGGACGGCGCCGTGGGCGACGACCCGACCAACAACACCGCCGTCATCATCTTCAATGAAACGGTCAACATCGGCGGCATCGACAAGACCAGGTTCCGCTTCGGCAACTCCGCCGCCGAGCGGTTCGGCGCCGGCGACGCGTCGACACTCACCGGCGGGAACGTCCTGACGCTCGCCAACGGCGGCGGCGGGTTCGACCCGGGCGACATCTTCAACGTCGACGCGGACAACGGCGTCGTCGACGCCGCCGGCAACGACTTCGAAGGCGCCAGCGGCTCATCGCTGGTAGTCGAAGACGTCACCGCCCCCTACGTCGTCCTCCAGCAGGACATCAACGGCGCGATCATCCACTCCGCGTTCCTCGGCGGGATCGACGCCAACGGCTTCGCCACCACCCTCTCCATGACCTTCTCCAGCGACGTCAAAGCCGGGACCGAGGGCGCGACGACCGACTGGACGATCGCCGGCGTCGGCAACCCGACCACCGTCACCCTCAACGGCAACATCATCACCCTCACCTTCCCGACCAACCTCATCTCCGCCGACGTTCCGGTCAACGTGACCTACAACGGCGCCGCCGCCGCCATGCGCCTCGCCGCCGCCGGCGGAGCGATGGGCGCCGTCGCCGCGATGAACGACACGTTCGCCGCACGCCGCGTCCCGACCCCCAACGTCGACGGCGAGTTCACGTCCATCATGGACATCGCCGGGACCATCAACACCGATTCGACCACCGTCGCCCCCGCGGGAACGAAGGTCTTCGGCATGGCCGCCGTCCCCCGCGCCCAAAGCGCCCGCGTCACGATGAACGGGATCACCGCCACCATCGACGACAACGCCTCGCTCGACGCCATCACGAACGTCATCCTCGGCCTCGAGGTCGATCTCTTCCTTCTCATCGACGACGAAGAAATGTTCTTCAGGAACGATAAGACCGAGGAAGGTTTCGTCGACGCGATCGTCTCGATCACCGTCTCGGCGACCAGCCTCACGTCGGTCCGCCTGACCGGCGCCGGCTCGTCCAGCGGCACGGGGAGTGTGGCTGTCCGAGTCACCGGCGGCACCGTCGTCATCTGCTGGGACGTGCTCCGCTCCACCGACGGGACCGCGTTCAACCTCGTCAACAAGGGCTACAAGGTCGGCGGCCAGCCGATCGTCTCCTCCGCTGTCGTCACCGGCGATGACGGCCGCTACCTCCTACACATGACCGCTCCGATCCGCGCGTTCAACGCGCTGGTCGAGGCTACCGGCGTGCCGATCATCATGGTCGTCGAACTCCCGACGGGCGAGCGCTTCCCCGTCACCAGCCTGCTCAACGCGATCGACGGCCTCGGCGCCATCTCATTCCGCGCCCTCAACCGCCAGAACACGCCCTTCAATTCCGACGCCAACCTCGTCTTCAACCCCAACCTCGCCAACGTCGGCACGCAGACGCTCTACGGCGGCTGGAACATCATGCCGTTCGACCGCAACAGCGGCGTCGAAACACGCGCCAACAGCGTGCTCCGGCCCGCCGGCGTCACCGCCGTCACGGTCGCAACTCTCATCAACTCCAACCCCCTCGACCAGTTCGTCTACTTCCTCGACACCAATAACGACGGCATGTGGACCAGCGCCGACGACGACGCGACCCGCTTCGACGGCATCGCCGTCAGCACCCGTTGCCTCGGCCTGTTCACCTTCGTCATGAACAGCAACGGCGTCCGCACCGGGGACACCATCGCCGCCTTCACCGGCGGGTACGCAGCGGGCATCTTCAACCCCGTCGCCGACGGCGGCATGAACCCCGTCAGCGTCGGCGTCTTCCAGTTCGGCCCGCCCATCGCCGCGAGCACCGTCTTTACCGCCAACACCGGGACCGGATCCTTCCCCACCGGCAATGTCACCCTCGGCTGGGCCCTCGTCACCTCGCCGACCACCTCCGCCCCCGGCTCGTTCCTCACCGCCAACGGCTCCGACTTCCTCATCATCTTCAACCGCACCGGTCACGCCGCCGTGGAAATCGGCACCTTCAGCCTCGCCAACTCCGGCTCGGGCGCGCCCGAGGACGACGCGGGCACGATCATGCAGGGCATGGGCCTCTTCCTCCACAAATAACCACTCCGACGGCTGAGCCGTCGCATCAATGAACAACGGGGGCACGCGCACGCCGCGTGCCCCCGTTTTTATTTTTGTCCCACATCGCCCGCCCGCGTACGATGACATTGCATTCAGCGCGCGACAATCGGGAGCCGTCACGATGAACAAAGCAGCCGTCCGCCTAGTCGCACCCGCGATCACAATCTGCATCGCCGCGATGTTTCTGATCCCGGCGCCGGCGCTCGCGCAGTTCGAGCAGATCGCCCCTCAGACGGAAATCGTCCAGCAACTCGAAGGGCTGCTCCTCAGCGCCGAGGGCGCGCCCGCACCCGAACCCGGAGACCAGGTCGCCGCGTTCTTCGGCGATCAGATCATCGGCGTCTTCACCTTCGTCTCCGGTCAGGCCGACCCCCGCGCCTGGAACATGCTCGTCTTCGGCGACGACCCGAACACCCAGACCAATGAAGGCCCGGCGTTCAACGATATCATCACATTCCGTTTCTTCGACATCAGCACGAACATGACCCGGCTCGACGTGGCGCCTCGCAACGCGCAGGGTGAGATCATCAATGTCGCGTTCCGCGGCGAGCGCACGTTCCGGCTCCCGATCGACATCCCGGGCGCCCCCCCGTTCCCCGGCGCCCCGGGGCCGGACCCGCCGTTCGACCTCGTCCTCGGCGTCGCAGCCCCCGCGCCCCCGCCCGGTGGCGGCGGGAACAACCCGACGCCCCAGGGCAACCCCGATGTCAACGGCGACGGCGCCGTCGATAAGCTCGACGCCGCCCTCGTACTCCGCGTTATCACCGGCGCCATGCGAGGCGTCACCGCCGATCAGGCAGCCCGCGCCGATGTAAACAACGACGGCGTGGTCAACACCCGCGACGTGATCGCAATCCTCAGCCCGCAAAGCACCGCGCGCCAGGCGCCCGCAGACCCCGCCGCGGCGCAGCAATCACCGTGACGGCGCACAAACATCGCATATGCAACATTATTACGGGGATTTCATCCCCGGGCTTTGAGTCGTCTGTTCCCGCGACGCATCGGTTCGAAGGCCCGTCGCGGACGCGTAGTAAGATTGGTTTCTCATTGCTCGAACTGATCGTCGTCCTCGTCGTGCTGGGCGTGCTGGCCGGGTTGGTCGCGCCGATGCTCGCCCGGCAGAGCGGCGTCGGCCTCGAACGAAGAACCACCGACACCCTCGCCGCTGTCTTCCTCGCGGATCGGCTCGACGCGATGCGCACGGGCAGGACGCTCGTGGTAACGATCACCCCGGGCGCCGCCGGCCTGCGCATCGAGACAATCGCCGCCGCCGAGGGCTATTCCGGCGAACCCGACAGCGCAGCGTCGACCAGAGTCCGCACGATCACCCGTCCCGGCGTGGCGCCGATCGACGACACCGACCGGGCGTCGCCCGAATTCTCTGTTGTCATCAACCCGCGCGGGCGGGCGAGCGTCGAACGCATCCGGCTACGGTCGATCCGCGAGCCGGGTAGACTGTGGGAGATAACGTTCGACCCGGTCGGCGGCGTGCCGACCGCCCGGCGGCACACGGAGGGGTCGCAATCATGACACACCGCGCACCCATGCGCTCAATCAAGAATCGTCGCGGCTTCTCGCTGCTCGAGATGATCATCGTGCTCGTGCTGATGGGCCTGCTCGCGGCGCTCGTCGTCCCGAGGCTCACGGGCGTGCTCGGCGAGAACAAGGTCCGCGCCACGCGCGTGCAGATCGAACTCCTCGCCAACGCCGTCGAGCGTTTCAACCTCGACGCCGGCCGATACCCGACCGCCGAGGAAGGACTTGAGGCGCTGGTCACGCGTCCGCGCGATCTCGAAGAATCATCCTGGAACGGCCCGTACACGGAGAAAGACTTCGTCCCGCGCGACGCCTGGGGGCGCGACTTCGCATACCGCTTCGACGACAACGGCCGGTACGTCATCGCGTCGCTCGGCGCCGACGGACGCCCGGGCGGCGACGGCGAGAACGCCGACCTGGACAACCGCACGCGATGACCGCGCCCGCGGCTGAACCCGTCCCCCGTCTCGACGCCGCGACTTTCCTGCGCACGCTAGTCGAGCGCGGCGAGATCGCCGACACCGACGCGCGCCTCGCCGCCGAGGTCGCACGGCAGAACAACTCGTCGCCCGTACGCACGGTCGTCGAACTCGGCCTGCTCAGCGAGGACGCCCTCGCCGACCGTCTCGCCGAAGTCTGCGACTGCCCGCGCTTCCGCGCCGACGCAGCGAAGGAACTGACGCTCTCGGACGCCTTGCCGCGCGGCTTCATGGAGTCCAACGATCTGCTCGTCTTCGACGACGCCGGCGACGAAGAGCAGCCCGACGCCCGGCCGATGCGCACCCTCGTCGTGACGGACCCGTCCGATCGCAACCTTCTGCACGCGGCGCTCGGCCGGCTCGACGGCACGGCGCGAGTGATGATCGGCGCCCACCGCGACGTGCAGGCCGTCCTCCGCGACGCCGAGCGTCTGGCGCACGACCCCGCGCGCGACCCGGACGCGGCGACCGATCGGCTCGATGTCGCCGCCGAGGTCTCGCAGTTGCGCGACATGGCGTCCGAGGCGCCGGTTATAAGGTTCTTCAATCAGGCCGTCGAGCGCGCCTTGGACCTCGGCGCGTCCGACATCCACCTCGAGCGTTACGACAAGCGAGTCGCGCTGCGTGTGCGCGTCGACGGGATGCTCATCGACCAGCCGGCGCCGCCCGCGGCGATGTACGACGCGCTCGTGTGCAGGCTCAAGATCATGGCGGAACTCGACATCGCCGAGCGACGCCGGGCCCAGGACGGGCGCATCCGCATGCGCCTCCGCGGCAGGATGGTGGACCTGCGCGTGAGCCTGGTCCCGACTCTCTACGGGCAGGACGCCGTGCTCCGCGTGCAGGATCGGCAGCGGCTCGGCGCGATCAACCTCGAAGAGATCGGCTTCGCGCCCGACCAGGTGCGCTGGCTCCGCACCGTCGCGCGCAAGAGCCACGGCATAATCCTCATCACCGGCCCCACCGGCTCCGGCAAAACCACAACGCTGTACGCGCTCCTCCGCACGCTCGTCACCACCGATCGTAAAATTATTACCGTCGAAGACCCGGTCGAATACGCGATGGACGGCGTCAATCAGATCCAGGCTAACCCCGCCCTCGGCGTCACCTTCGCCGGTGCACTCCGGAACGTCCTCCGGCACGACCCCGACGTCGTCCTCATCGGCGAGATCCGCGACGCCGAGACCGCGAAGATGGCTTTCCAGGCCGCCCTCACCGGGCACCTAGTCCTCAGCACGCTCCACACCAACGACGTGCCCGGCACGTTCGTGCGGCTGATCGACATGGGCGTCGAGCCGTACCTCGTCAACGCCGTCGTCGAAGGAGTCACGGCCCAGCGGCTTCTCCGCGCCGTCTGCGCGCGTTGCCGGAACGAGCCGGCGTTGCGCGAGGGCTGCCCGGCGTGCGGCTCGCTGGGCTACAAAGGCCGTGTCGCAATCATGGAGCACTCGGGCTTGCCCGCTGCGGTCAAGCGCGCGATCGTGGATGGCTCGGACGAACGCCGGCTCGATGAACTGCTCCGCGACGCCGGGTACATACCGATGCGCGAACGCGCCGCAGAACTTGTCAACCGCGGCGTGACCGACGAAGCGGAGATTGCCCGCGTACTCGGCGCCGACGAAGGGATCGACGATGGTTGATCGGCAATACACATCAAGCGCCGAGCGTGCATCGTGCGTCGAGCATAAAGCCCAGGGATTAATCCCTGGGCTTTGGATCACAGTGGCACGGGCGTCTCGCCCGTGCGCGGCGGCATTAATTTCACAATGAACCTATGACCACCTTCGCGTACAAGGCGATCTCTGCGGGCGCTGGCGGGCGTGTCGTCACCGGCGCCGCGCAGGCGGATTCCGCCGAGGCTGCGCGCGACCGTCTCCGCGCGCAGGGGCTTGTTGTCGTCGAACTCAAGCCTCAAGGCGGGCTGAAGCTGGGCACACTCTCGGCCCGCGGCCGGCGCATGCGAAACACGGACACCGCCTGGTTCTTCCAGACTCTCCGCCGACTGCTCACGGCGAAAGTGCCGATCGAAGAAGCCCTGCGCACGATGATCGACCTCGCGCCGACCCCGGCGTCGCGGTCGGCGTGCGAAACCACACACTCGGCGCTCCGCGGCGGCGAATCCCTCGCCGTCGCGGTCGAGAAGTCGTCCGGCCTGGCGCGGCCGCAACACCTCGCGCTCCTTCGTGTCGGGCACGAGTCGGGCCGGCTCGAGCACTGCGTCGCGCTCGTCGAGCGTTCGATCGCCGCCGGGCAGCGGCTCCGCAGAACGGTCGTGAGTAAACTTATATATCCCGCGATCCTCGTCGCGGCGTCCGTCGTCGCGGTGTGGATCCTCGCGACGTTCGTTATCCCGACGTTCGCCGAGACGCTCGCGTCGGCCGGGGCGAGCCTGCCCGCGCCGACAAAGATCACGCTCGCGGTGTCCCGGTGGCTGATGTGGATCGTCCCGCCGATGCTCGCGGCGGCGGCGTTCGTGATCGCGGCGCCGCCGGCGTCGATGCCCGAATCCTGGCGTCGGCGGCTCGACGGGTTGCTGCTGCGGCTGCCGGTCGCGCGGGATCTGGTCCGGCTTCGGGCGGGCGCCGTGGTGGCGGACACGGTCGCGACGATGCTCGCGGGCGGGGGCGACTTGCTCGGCGCGATGGACCTGGCGCGGTCGGCGGTGTCAAGCCCTTCAATCGCGGATCGGCTCGAAGCGGCTACTCGGGCAGTGCGCGAGGGGGCGGACCCGGGCGAAGCGATGCATCAGCACGCGGTCCTCCCCCCCGAGGCCGACGCGCTGGTTCGGATCGGCGCCCGCAGCGGTGATCTCGTGGGATCGCTCGAACAGGCGTCGGCGGTGTGCGTCGAAAAACAGGAGGCCGCGGCGGAGCGGTTGCTGACGCTGATGGGGCCGGCGATCATCCTCGTCCTGGCGTCCGTGGTAGGTTGGGTCGTATATAGCCTGATCGCGGGCATGTTGTCGATGAATGATCTGAGCGCGCTGGGGTGACGCGCAGCACGGCCCCGGGCCGACGGAGACTCGCCATGCGTCGCACATTCACCGCCGCCGGACTGATTCTCGCCACGGGTATGGCGCTGTCGGCGTGCCAGCGTTCCGAGCCGCGGGCCGGGGTTATGGAAAGCCCGTCGATGATCGGCGCCGCCCGACCGCACATCCCGCGGGCCAAGTCCGAACTCGTCACGACGGCCAACGGCCCCGCCGACGGGTACGCCCACGCGGTCCTCATCGCCCGCCAACGGCTCGCCGCCGCCGACGCCGGACCGGAGCGCATGGGCGCCGACACGCTCGACACCGGCCCGCGCGAGACTCGCCCCGTGCGCATCGCCTTCCGCGACCTCGACGCCAAGGACGCGCTGAGCGTGATCATCGGCGAGTTCCTCGGACGCCCGTTCCTCATCGACCCGTCCGTCACCGGCGGCGTCACGCTCGATGTCGAGGCGGACCTCTCGAACCGCGACCTCTACGACCTCCTCGACGCCGTCTGCATCGTCCACAACTGGTCCGTCGAGGCCCGCGGCCAGACATTGCTTATCCGCCCCGGGAACCAGCGGCTCGGGACCAGCGCCGCCCCCGTGCTCGCCGGCCGAGCCGCCGCGCCCAGCGAACGGCCCGCGGTCCGCGTCTTCCCCATGCGCTACATCACCGCCCAGCAGGCCGGTGACACCGTCAAGACGCTCCTCTCGGCCGGCGCGACGACCGTCGTTTCCGGCCGGCTGCTCGTCGTAGCGGACACGATCGCCCAACTCAACCGTTTCGGCGATGTTATATCCACGCTCGACCGCCCGGCGTTCGCGGGAGTCGAACTCTGGACTTATGAACTCGCCCACCAACGACCCGACGACGCGGTGCGCGTCCTCGGCGCCCTCGCGTCGCAGGCGGGCCTCGGCGGCGCGAGCGCCCCGCTCGCGACGTTCCTCGCGATCCCGCGCTCCAGCCGCGTGATGGTCATCGCCCGCGACGTGTCGCTCCAGGAGATGATCGGCGAGTGGGTGTCGATCGTCGACCAGCCCCCCGACCACCCACGCCGGCTCGACTATGTCTACCGCATCCAGCACCTCGATCCGGCGTCTCTCAAAGCCATGCTCGACCAGTTCTACGTCGGTCGGCTAGAAGCCGACGCGCGCGACCCGAACGATCCCGGGATGCGCGTAGTCGTAGTCCCCGACGAAGACCTGCTCCTCATCCGCGCGACCCCCGGCGATTACGCCGACCTCATCGCGCTCATGGAACGTGTCGACCGCGCACGCCAGCAGGTCCACCTCCACGGCGTCGTCGCCGAGGTCACGCTCTCGGACAGCCTGCGTTACGGCGTCGAATACTTCCTCTCGACCGAGACCGGATCCGGGCTGCTCGATCTCACCGGCTCGGTGAACCAGTTCTCCCCGGCTAACCCCGCCGGGTCCGCGGTGTTCCTCGCCACTAGCGGCTTCGCCGTCATCGACGCGTTGCGCACGATGAGCAACGTCGCCGTCCTTTCCACTCCTAACATCACCGTCCGCGACCGCGCCGAGGCGAATCTGACCGTCGGCGCCGACGTCCCCATCGTCACCGCGTCGCAGGACTCGCCCACACAAGTCGGCGGGACCAGCGGCATCCGCAACGAGGTCGAGTACCGCCCGACGGGCGTGATCCTGGGCGTCACGCCCCGCATCAACGAATCCGGCGACGTCACGCTGGTGATCAAACTCGAAGTCACCGACGCCGTGCCCACGACATCCAGCGGCATCGACTCGCCCACCTTCACCACGCGCATCGCCGAGACCACCGTCACCGTCCCGCACGGACAGACCGTGCTCATCGGGGGCGCGATCGAATCACGCCGGACCGACCGCAACAGCCGGATCCCGATCCTCGGCGACATCCCCGCGATCGGTGAAGCGTTCAAGTCGCGCGAGAAGGAGATCTCGCGCACCGAGTTGCTCCTCGCGATCACGCCGACCATCGTCAACGAGCCGGCGGACAACACCTACATCATCAGCGACTTCCTCGAGAGCGCCGCGGGTCTCAGATCGGCGCTGGCGCGTTTCCAGGCGCCGTTGCCCGATGCTCTGCGCCTGTCCGAGGCGCGAGCGCTCGAGCGCGCGATCGCCGAAGCCGCGAGCGTCGAAACACAAGAAGCGCCGGCGCCCGATCCCGACGACCGCTCGCTCGCCCGGCTCGCCGCGATGATCCCGGCGCCGGCGCGGTCCGAAGAAGCCGCCGCGGTCGCGCTCTTCCTCGCCGACCTCGCTCGGCGTGCGCCGATCGCGCCGGGCGGAGGTTGAGCCGCCGTGCCACGCCGTGCTTTCACGCTGCTCGAAGTAATCGTCGCGATGGTGATCCTCGCGACGTTCGGCGTGGCGCTGCTGCAGGTCCGGCTCGAAGGACTCCGCGCCGGTCGGCTCATCGCCGAATCATCCCGTGTCGAGCGGGCGCTCGGCGATGTGCTGGCGCTGGCGCGGCAGGAGATGCTCCCCCCGCCACGCTTCGAGCGCGACGACGCGGGCGAGATCGTGCGCGTTATATGGGAGGGCGCGCACCTCGGCTTCGATTACATCTGCGTGCAGGAGCACGCCGACCTCCCCGCCCCGCGTCTGCCCGGCGAACCCGAAGCCGGCGCGACCGTGCGCGTGCGTCGGTTAGCGGCGACGATCTCGGGCGAGACCGCCGAACTCATACTCCCACCGACGGAGCGACGATGACACGCCGCCCTCGACACCGCTGCTCGCCGCGGGCGCGCGGGATGACGCTGCTAGAAGTTGTCATTGCAACCTCGGCGATGCTCTCGATAACCGTGCTCGTCGCGGCGCTCTGGGCCCAGACTCGCGGCTGGTCCCGCGAGAACGCCGCCCACCACGCCGCGCTCCGGCTCGACCGCACGCTCAATCTTCTCGACGAGCAATGGGCCAACCGCGTGCTCGGCGTGTCGCTCGATTCCGCCGAAAACGCCGCCGCCGTCACGCTTACTGACCACAAACTTATATTCATCACCACGACGCCGATCCTCCACCGCGACGCACCCTTCGTCCGCGTCACGCTGAGCACCGACAAACCCGCGGCGATGGTCGTCGGTCAGCGTTCCGTCGCGTCGCTGGTATATTCCGAGGCGCGCGTGGTGAACCCCGCAGCCGGCGCGGACGATTCCGCGGTGCGCGACGAGCGCTCGATCGTTCTCATAGAAGATATTGAGGACATTCGTTTCGAGCGCTGGGTAGACGAATCGCTCGGCGTCGCGGCGACGCGCGAGTCCGGCGGGGCGCGCTGGCAGGCAGTGACATCGGCGGTGTCGATCGCGGCCGCGGAGCGCTCCGATACAGCCGAGCGCGCCGATGCGCCGCCGTCGGACGCGCCCCCGGCGCGGCGCAGATCCGATCGGCTGCTCGCGGGCCGATTGATCGGGATTATCGAAGGGAAGGAGGTCGCGTGGCAGTTCCTCGCCGGGCCTTCGCGTTAGTGCTGGTGCTGGTCGCGGTCGGCGCTACATTCGCCCTTGCGATGCAGGGGCTTGTCGCGTGGCGCTCGGCGACGGCCGAGGCCGGCGTCCTACGCCGCGACGCCGCGCTAATGCGCGACGCCGCCGGCGCCGCCACCATCGCGCTGGCCGCGCTGACCGCCGGCGCCGACACTCGTACAGATGTAGCGCGATCTTCAGCCGCGGCCCGAGCATCGACAACGCCGACGCTCGACGACGCCGAGCTTCCCGACATGCCGCAGGAGATGAAGGAGTTCCTTCTCGGACTGATGAACCGCGATCGCAACCCCGACGACCCGGCCTCATCGACCGCCGGCGCCGGCGGGCTGGCGATATCACGTCACGGCGGCGCGTATACCGCGCTCTCGCGTCGCGGTGTGCCCACCGCCCCGATCGAAACCCGTGTCGCCGACCGCACGTTCCGCGTCACCGTCGCCGACGCCGGCGGCCTGCTGAATATCAACACCGCCTCCGAGCAGCAGATCGCACGCTACTTCACGGCGCGCGGCGTCAGCGAACGCGACTCGACCACCATCGCACAGCACATCCTCGACTGGCGCGACGAGGACGACATCCCCCGGCCCTTCGGCGCCGAGCGCGAGACTTATCTCCGTCACGGTGTCGTCATCCGCAACGGCCCGTTCGCCTCGATCGAAGAACTCCGCTTTCTTCCCGCCATCCCGCCCGAGTTGCTCGCAGTCGTACGCGACGAACTGACACTCGTCGGCGACGGGACGATCAACGCGCGCACCGCCTCGCGGGCGCTGCTGCTGAGCGTAGATTCGATGACGACCGAAGCGGCGGACCGGATCCTCGCGCTGCGCGCGACGGGCGGACTCGACGAACGCTCGCTGCGCGAGGCGCTCGGCGTGCTCGCCGCCGACGCCGATCGCTCACTACGCCTGACTCCGACTTCGGCGTTGCGCCTGCGTATCGAACCCGCGGGCGGCGGCCCGGTGTTCGTCGCCGACGCCTTCATCGACGACACCCGCGGCGTGCAGATCCTCAACCTCAGCCGAACCGAGTGAACACGACGAGCCGGGTACGATTCACCACGAAAGACCATGATCCTGCCGCCGCGAATCATTCTGTCCCTCGTGATCGTCGGTGACGATCTGCACGCCGCCCGTGTCGCGGTCGGGCCGTTCGGCGCGCGTACGGTCCGCGCCGCGACGATCGAAAGATTCCTTCTCCCGACGGGCGAGGCGCGCGACCACGCGGCGCTGCGCGCGGTCGCCGGCCGGGCCCGCAGGGTCTTGCTCACTGTCCCCGGTTCGTGGTGCGCATCACGCCCGATCGGGCTGACGACGCGCGACTGGCGCGGCGCGCGCGACGAACTCCGCCGATCCATCGACCGCTTCGTCCCGTTCACGCCAGACGACGCGCTCGCCGGGATAGTCACCATGCACGACGACGCGGGATCGCCCGCGGGGGGTTTGCTGGTCGCGGCGTCGCGCGGGCGTGTAGAACCCTGGCGCCGGGCTGTCGAAGCCGCGCTCGGCGTCCCGGTCGGCGCAGTGTTATGCCCGATGACGGCGTCGCTCGGGCTAGGCTTGCAGCGCGCGCAGCGCGCCGCGGTGCTCGAACCCGTCGGCTTCGGGGCGATGCATAGGCATGAGTTCGCGCTCGGCATGCCCGTGCGCGCCGCGCAGCCCGCCGAAGACACGGACATCGCCGCAGCCGACGCGGTGCTCCCGGGCGCGGAGGCTTCGACTGTGACGGGCTGCGAACTCGCGTCGGCTGCGGCTGTCGCGTCGCTGGTTGCGTCTGGTGTTTTCGCGCCGCTGGACGGGCGAGTTTCGACGCTTCGCGGGGACTGGATCGCGCCCGCGGCCGCGGTCGCCGCCGCGATCGCGCTGTTAATCTCGGCGCCCGTGGTCGAAGGGTCGCGCGTCCGCGCCGCGATCGAGAACCTCGTGATCGAGCGCGAGTCGCTCGCCGAACCCTTCGCGCGCGTCCGCGACGTGCGCAAGGAGGCCGAACGCCTGTCGACGCTGCTCGGTCGCGACATCGCCGCCGCGACAGCCGGCTGGTCGAGCGTGCTCCCGATCCTCGCGGAGACGCAGGCCGCCGTCCCCGCCGCGGGTTTCTTATATCGGATCGAGATCGACGGTCGCGGCGTGACGATCAGCGGCGAAGCGCCCGACACGCCGACGATCCTCGAACGGCTCGAATCGAGCGTGCATCTCACCGCAGCCCGCCGCGCCGGCCCGCTCTCGCCTTCGACCGAGCCTGGGCTTGACGTCTTCGAGATGCGCGCCGATCGGGAGGGCGGGCGATGAAAAAAGAACAAACACGCACCCTCGTGCTGACTGCGCTGGTGGTTCTTGTCGGCGTGCTGGTCGTTGCGGATCGTCTCGGCGCCGCGAGCGACGACGATACGCCGACCCCGCGCGACGAGCACGCCCGGCACGCCGAGGTCGTCGCGCGCATGC
>CAZTEE010000017.1:0-16154 GCA_964611775.1 uncultured Phycisphaeraceae bacterium
TCTTATGTCGCGCCGACGGTCAGGCCGATGGCGGGCTGGGGGAGGACTTCGTGCGTCGGCTCGATGGCGATCTGAAGCGGGACGCGTTTGCCGCCCTTGGGGGGCAGGCCGTCCTCGTCGATGTGCCTGCGGATCGCGCGGATGCCTTCGAGCAGCATCTCCGGGCGGGGCGGGCAGCCGGGGACGTAGACATCGACAGGTATGAACTGATCTACGCCTTGCACGGTCGCGTATGTGTCGAAGACGCCGCCGGTCGAGGCGCACGCGCCCATCGAGATCACCCATCGCGGCTCGGTCATCTGCTGATAGATCCGCTGGAGCACGGGCATCATCTTGATCCCGACCCGGCCGGCGACGATTAGAAGGTCCGCCTGGCGCGGGCTGAAACTCATGCGTTCCATGCCGAACCGTGCGAGGTCGTACCGGCTGGACGCGGTCGCCATGAGTTCGATCCCGCAGCACGCTGTGGCGAAGGGCATCGGCCACAGGGCGCTGCGGCGGGAGAAGTTTATGAACTTCTGAAGACTAGTAGTCAGGAAGCCCTGCGCGGGGAGCGCTTGTTCGATGCCCATCGTTCGTCCCTGTTGGTTATACGGTCGGTCCGTGCCCGTCGCGCCCGCCCGGGGCCGCACAGTCTGCTGATACTACCGCACCCGCGCCGGGCGGTCAGACAGACTCATCGGCATGTTCGGACAACCCGGCCTACGGGATGCGGGGGTCGGCTTCACCCGTCGCGGCGACCGGCCGATCGCCTCCGCTGTGAGTCCGCGCGATCGCTCCAACCCGGCGCCGAGGCTTCGCGCCGAAGCGGCGTTCCTGGCGGCGCTGGTCGCGGGGATGTGGCTGGGGAGCGCGATCCTCGGCGCGGCTAGACCCGAGCCTGCCCGCGCGACCGCTGCGTCGATCACGCTCGACCCCGCCAAAGCCCTCGCCGACGCCGAAGCAGCCCAGCGCGCCCGCGACCTCACCGGCGCCGATCGGCTCTATCGCATCGCCTGGACCGACCCGCGCATGCGCGAGAGAGCGGCGGCGGGGCTGCGGAGCCTCGAACGCGCCGGCTATCCGCCACCAGCCGACGAAGCCGCGATCGCCGCGACTATCGACCTGCTCGGGCCTGGGTTCGAGCGTGTCGACAGCGCTTACTTCACTCTCATCTCCGACGCCGACCGCAACGCCGTGCGCGAACGGCTCGGGATCCTCGAACGCACCCGCGATCAGTTCTTCCGCGCTATGCAACGGCTCGGTGTGTCGGTTATCCCACCCGAACGAAGGCTGATCGTCGTGCTCTTCGCCGAGCACAGCGACTACCGCGCCTTCGCCGCGACGCACGACCGTGTCGAAGCCGAGTGGGTCGCGGGGTATTACGCCGGGCTGTCGAACCGCGCGGTGTTCTTCGAGGACGCGAGCGGCCCGGCGTTCGTCCGGGCGACTGCGGAACTCGACGCCGCCGCAGAGCGTGTCGATCAACTCCGACGCGAGGCGTCGAAATCCAGGCGTGCGAAAGATGTTGATCGCGCCCGTGCGCTCGCGGAAGAATCCGACCGCGCCGCCGCAACGCTCAACGCCGAGCGAGAAAGACTCCGCGCGCTCATCGCGGTAACCACGACAGCCAAGACCGTGCACGAAGCGGTGCATCTGCTGGCGTTCAACACGGGCGTGCAGTCGCGCGCGGTCGAGCAGCCGTTCTGGCTTACCGAGGGGTTGGCGACCTCGTTCGAGACTAGCGCGCCGCACGCCGCGTTCGGGCCGGATCGCGCCGGCGAAGCGCGTTCGGAGGAGCTTGCCCGCGCGATCGAGGCGGGCGCGCTCGTCCCGCTCGCGGAACTCGTGTCCCGCGCCGACGCCCCGACCGCCAGCCCGAGCACTACCGAAGCCGCCTACGCCCAGGCGCGATCGCTATTCGTCTACCTCCACCGCACGGCGCGGCAGTCGCTCGCAGCGTGCGTCGACGATCTCCTGAACGAACCGCCGGGACGCATGACCAACGATCGCCGACGCGAACTCTTCGAACGCCGATTCGGCGACATCGCCCGCGTCGAACGCCGCTGGCTGGCCGACACCGAACGAACGCTGGGAGTAGTCGCGGGCGCGAACGAACACCGCTGAAGCCAACCTAACGGGCGCGAACAGTGGCACGGGCGTCCCGCCCGTGCTGACTGCGCCCGCGTCATCGACGACCACGCACTATCCGCAAACCATCATCCGACCTCGGATGACTATTCCCAAGCCCGCACCGTCAAACTAAATTGCAGCCTGCTCCCCGATCCTCCCCACCTCTGATCCCCTCCGTCTCCCTCTGCGTTCACCCCCGCGTGGCCCGCCGACGGAGCCGAACCGGCCAGAGCCGCGTATCGTTCCCGCATGGCTTGGCTGCTCGCTCAGACATCCGCGCTCCCGCCCGGCGTCCGGCTCGGGCTGCTTTGGACCGGCGTCGCCGCCGGGATCGCGATGCTCCCCTTCATATACATCGCGATACGCCGGGCAACGCTCGGCGGCTCGTCCGCTCGAAGACGCGAACGCTCGGCACGGGCCGCCGTCGCCCGCACCGACGCATGGTCCGAAGCCGGGCGCCGACTCAACCCCTGCGCCGGCGGCGTGCGCCTCGATGACACCGTCGATCTCGACCCCTTCGGCCCGAACCCCGACGGGGACCGCTGGTGACCGCGACCGACACGCCGCAGCCGCCGCCCTCGCTCGCGACGCTAGGCGCCGATCGTCCTGTCGCGCTCGTGACCGGCGGCGCCCGGCGTGTCGGCGCCGCGATCTGCCGCATGTTCGCACGCAACGGCTTCGACGTGCTGCTGACTTACAATCACAGCCGGGACGGAGCCGAGACGCTCGCCGGGTCGCTGCGGGATCTCGGCGTCGCGGCGGCCTCGGCGCCGCTCGATCTGGCTGACTTGCACGCGGTGAAACTGTTCGCGGATCACTTGGCGCGCGATCTGCCCCGGCTCGACGCGCTCGTGCACAACGCGTCGTCGTACGACCCTTCGCCGATCGATTCCTTCGACACCGACGACGCGCTCCGGCAGCAAACGATCAACGCGATTTCCCCGGCGGTTCTCTCGACCCGCCTCGCCGGGCTGCTGAATCATTCGACACTCCCCGCCGGCGGCGCCATCGTGGCGATGTGCGACATCCACGCGCTGGGCCGGCCGAGACGTGGGTATCTCGCGTACGCGATGAGCAAAGCGGCTCTCGCGGAGATGGTGCGGTCGCTGGCGCGCGACCTGGCGCCGAGTGTGCGCGTCAACGGCGTCGCGCCGGGCGTAGTCGCGTTCTCCGACACCGGCCCGGACAGCGATCCCGAGATGCAAGAGCGGTACCTCTCCCGCGTCCCGCTCGGGCGGGCCGGGACTCCCGAAGACGCCGCCGAGATGGTGCGCTGGCTCGCTCTCGATGCGCAGTACACGACGGGCGAGATCGTTCGGCTCGACGGCGGACGCTGGCTGACATGACGGCGCCTCCCGCCGGGCGCCCCCCGCTCGACGCCACGCCCGCCGGCGGTATACTCACCGGCTCGGCATCAAGCCGACCCCACGCCCAGGTGGCGGAACTGGCAGACGCGCCAGCTTGAGGTGCTGGTCCCCGTTTTAGGGGGTGGAGGTTCGAGTCCTCTCCTGGGCATTACGGTTCACCTCAGCGCCGGCGCCGGTGGCAGCGGCGCCGGAGCGAAGCGCGGCGCGGGCGTCTCGACCCTGCGCTGAAGGTGAATATTCAACATTACGACCAATGACCTGGCCGGGGAAGGCCCGGCTCGATCCGCCGGTGTCATCGTCAATGATTCTCGCACGCTCACACGCCCGCGGCATTGTCGGGCGCGTCGGCTTCCGCCGCGTCCTGTGAATCGGGCAACAGGTCGCGCAACGCCCGGCGGAGCACCTTGCCCGTCGGCCCCTTGGGCAGTTCTTCCACGGCGTGCACCCGTCTCGGAACTTTATAAGACGCGATCTGCGTCCGGCAGAACGCGCGTAGCGCGCGTTCGTCGAAGGTGTGCCCGTCGTTGATCTCGACGAACGCGACCGGCTCCTCGCCGCGCATCGGATCGTGGACGCCGACGACGCCGCAGGCGCGGACCGATTCATTCCGGCTCAGTGCGTCCTCGATCTCGCGGGGGAAGACGTTCTCCCCGCCGACGATCATCATTTCTTTCTCGCGTCCGGTGATGGCGAGATGCCCCTCGGCGTCGAAGCGGCCGATGTCGCCGGTGCGGAAGTAGCCGCGATCATCGAACGCGGCGCGCGTGCTCTCGGGGTCTCGGAAATAGCCCGCCATAATGTTAGGGCCTTTGATGCGGATCTCGCCGTCGCGGCCCGGGCCGAGATCCTTGCCGGTGTCCAGGCAGACGATCCGCTCGTCGATTTCGGGCAGCGGCATGCCTACGGACCCGAACGAGCCTTCGCCCGGTCGGCGCCAGTTCGTGACCGGGGAGGTCTCCGTCAGGCCGTAACCCTCTTGTATTTCCCGTCCGAATCGCTCGCGGAATCGGTCGAATAGCGATCGGGGCAGCGGCTCACCGCCGGAAACGAGGATGCGGAGCGAATCAAAGTCCGCTGCTTCCGCGTCCTTGACGCTCAGGAGCGCGTTGTACATCGAGGGGATCGCCACCAGCACCGTAGGCCGATGCCCGCGCAAACCCTGCACGATTTTCCGCGGCTCGAACCGCGCCATGTACGCAACGCCGCAACCGACGGTCAACGGCAGCAATGTCATCACCGTAAAACCGAAGGAGTGGAACTGCGGCAGCACGCCGAAGAGCGTATCCCGATGCGTGAAACGAACCCATCGCTTGATCTGCGAGATGTTTGCGCGGAGATTCCCGTGCGTCAGCATCACACCCTTGGGCTTGCCCGATGTTCCCGAGGTGTAGAGCAGGGCTGCGAGATCGTCGTCATCGGCGCCGCGCGACCGGATCGGAGCCGGGAAACGTGCAAGCTCGAGAGATTCCATCCGCACGAGCTTCGCGCCCGCCGGCTCGTACTTCATGAAGTCGAGCATCGGCTGCGCGGTGACGACCGTGTCCATCCCGCTGTGACGTATTATATATTCGAGTTCGTCACGTTTTAAAAGATAGTTCAGCGGGACGACGACCCGCCCGAGCATCCACCCGGCGAGCGCCGCGACCGGGAACGCGGCGCCGGTCGGCAGCATGACGCCGATCGTGCGCGATTTGCTGATCGAGCTGAGTTCGTCGGCGAGGTTCAACGCGGCTACGAGGATCTCCACGCCGCGCCAGGCGCGTCGGTCGTCGACGGCGGCCGTTCGCAAGGGGTGGAAGAGTTGCCGCCGGAGGATGGGGCCGTGGATGCTCACTCGGGTAATCTCCAAGTGTTTGTCTGATAGATGGTTGCGTGATTAGTCCGGAATCGGTGCGAGCGTGTGCCGGTGATGGTCGTGTGATGGATTGCGGCCCGGCGGCGGGGTCTGCCGATAGCGTAGATGATCCTACACATTCATCGCCGGGCGCACGCACAGGAGATGGTATCGCCGATGATAACGATTATTACTCCTTTGAAGCGCGGGATATCGCTGCTCGTGGTCGCCGCTGTGTCTACGGGGTGCGCCGGCGCGGGCCGGGCGGGGTTTGTGCGTGATTACGAAGCCGGTCGGCACGCTGCGGCGTTCCGACAGGCTAGCGCCACCGCGAACGAATCTACCGGGAGGTCGCGCGAGGAGGCCGCGTTGATCGCCGGGCTTAGCGCCCACGCGCTCGGTGACGCCGCCGCCGCGATGGAATGGCTCTCGCCGCTGCGAGGGTCGGCGGACCGTTCGATATCGGGGCGGGCGCTCGCCGGGCTAGGACTGATCGCCGCGGAGCGGAACGAACACGAGCGGGCCGCGGCGATGCTTAGCGAAGCGTCGATCAAACTCACCGGCGACGACGCCGCCCGCGCTTCATTCCACGCGGGCGAATCGCTCAGCGCGCTGGATCGGCGTGACGCAGCCGAACGCGAGTACCGCCGGGCGCACATGCTCGCGCGCGACGCCAGGCTGATGAGCATCCTCGAAGACCGGCTGAACGGGCTGACGTACACGATCCAGTTGGGCGCGTTCTCGAGTCGGCGGAACGCGGACCTTGCGCGCCGCGACGCCGCCGCGACGGCCGCGGGGCTGGGCTTCGGCTCGCCGCGGATCGTCGTTACGACGCGCGACGGGCGCACGCTCTATCTCGTGCAGGTCGGGCAGTTCCGATCCGAGCAGGAAGCTACGGAAGCACGCCGACGGCTCGGGACGGACGCGATCGTCGCGGTCGCCGGATTCAAGTGATCGCGGCGGATCGGGGCTAGACTTCGGCGTGATTCTCTTCGCTGTTTATGCCTTCGGCATCTGGACGATCGCTTGGCGGCATCGGCGGCGGTGGCCGGCGTTCGCGGCGATTTTCGCCGGAGTCCCGCCAATTCTCATCTCGGCGAGGCTCGACGTCTGGCTGGTCGAAAAACTCTTCGGCGAGGACGCGTGGCATCTTTTCATGCTCGGGCTGATCTTCGCGGGGATAGTCGTGTTCATCGGGCTGGTGCTCGCGGTTCAGCCGAGACACCGGCCGACTTACGCGTGCCGATCGTGCGGGTACGACCTGCGCGGGCTTGCGTCCGCTGCCTGCCCGGAATGCGGCGAAGGGCTAGGCGGACCCGATCAACCATTGCTCGACCGATCGCCGTCGCCCGCAGAGTCGCCCGGCGTCGCTGCTGCGCTCGCGTCAGCCCGGCGTGAACGAAGACGCGCGTCGAGCACGTTCAGCGACGCCACCACGACCGTGCCGACCAACGCCGCGAACCCGACCGCCGACCAGTAACCGTCGCCGGCGTCGACTGCTTCCCGTACGACAACGGCGCCGGGCGCCCGGAGCGCGCCGAGCATCAGCCCGGTCAGCGCCGCCATGGTTATGTCGTGCGCGCGTGCGAGGAGCCAGCGGATTGCGCGGCTGAAAGAGACCAGGCCGACGAGCGCGCCGAGGCTGAACGCACAGAAGAAGATCGCGTCGTCAATCCATGGTCGCGCGTCGATCCCAGCGGCGCTCGCCGATCCGGCCAAAGCGAAGACAGGCTCAAAAACGCCGTGGATCGCCGAGAGAATCGCGTGGTACTGCCCGAGGAAGAGGAGCAGGAACGCGCCGCTGACACCGGGCAGGATCATTGCGCTGATGGCGATAACACCGAAGAGAAACACGATGGGCAGGGCGATCCGCCGCTCGGCGAGGACGACGGACGGCTCGCCCAGCCGCGACCATTCTGCGATCCGATCACGGCTGTCGAACGCGATAATGTTTAATCGCCCGAGTTCGGCGAGCACTGCCGCCGCGTCATCGGAATAGACATCGTCCGCCGGGGCGGTGCGGCCGAGTATCTCCGCGACAAACCCGTTGGGATCGAGCAGGATGATCCGTTCGAGCCGATCGCCGAGCGCGGCGCGGGCGACGTCGACGGCGGCGCGCACATCGCCGATCGACCGCACTTTCTCTGGATAAACCGCGGACACAGCGCCGGGCTGCGCGCGCACGGCTTCGAGCATAATCCCGCGAGGCTGTATCCCTACGAACAACCAAGCCCCCGCCGCTGCGACCGCGACGATCGCGAACCGTGATGCAGATCTACGCCGCATCAGAGCGAACGGCGTCCACACCGCCGCGAGAATCAGCCCGAAGAAGAACGCGTACGTCTGCCCGGGGGAATCTTCCATCAATCGGGGTATGACCCGGCTCATCGAGACACCGCCGACGAGCACACCACCGAAGACCGATATTAGAACCAGCCAATGGATCGCAAGAAGTTTCTTCGCCGCCTCGCGTCCGTGCCCGCGAACCAGCGGCGGAACGAACGCGGGCGACAGCGACCCGAGCGCGGCGATCAATCTCTCATAAATGCCGCTGATGAGAGCGATGGTCCCGCCGGAGACACCGGGGATGATGTCCGCGACGCCCATCGCCACGCCGCGTGCAAAGAGCGAGCCGGCGTCAAATATCCGTCGCCCGACTCCGATCTGCCCGGGCTTGTCGGCGGGCGAGTTCATACCCCATTCCGCCGGATCGTCTGGCGTCGGTCGGGACCGACCGAGACGATGTCGATCGGGACGCCGAGGTATGACTCGATGAAGCCGATGTAATCCCGCGCGGATTCCGGGAGTTGGTCGAACGCGCGCACGCCGTCGATCTCGGCGGCGAAGCCAGGCAGCGTTTGATAGATCGGTTCGACACGGGACAGATCGGCGGCGTCGAGCGGGAATCTGTCGGTCTCCGCGCCGTCGAAGCGGTACGCCGAGCACACGCGCAGTTCATCAAAGCCGGCGAGTACGTCGAGCATTGTAAGCGCGACGGAGTCACAGTCGTTGAGTTCGACGGCGTGCCTGACAGTGACGAGATCGAGCCAGCCGCAGCGTCGTGGGCGCCCGGTCGTGGTGCCGAACTCCTTGCCGCGTTCACGGATGCGTGAGCCGGTGTCGTTGTCCTGCTCGGTGGGCATCGGTCCGGCGCCGACACGGGTCTGATACGCCTTCATAACACCGACTACGGAGCCGAGGCCGCGCGTCGGGATCCCGGTCCCGGGTCCGATCCCGAGCGTGGTGGTGCTTGAAGAAGTTACGAACGGGTGCCCGCCGTGGTCTATGTCGAGGAGCGCCCCGTTGGCGCCTTCGAAGAGAAGCGTGCGTCCGTCGATGAGCGCCCGGCGCAATGTCTGGCGGGTGTCGTCGATGAAAGGTTCGAGGCGCTTGCCTAATTCGATCGCGCTGGCGATGAGCGTCTCCGCGTCGTAAGTTCTGCCGCCGAGCAGGGGCGCGAGCGTGCGGTTCTTTATTTCGCAGGCTAGTTCGATCTTCTTGCGCAGGAGTTTCGGCCGGGTGAGATCGCCCATGCGGACGGCGGAAGCTCGGTGCGCTTTTTCCGCGTAGGCGGGCCCGATCCCGCGACGGGTGGTCCCGATCGGCTCGGCGTCGGCGCTGTGGACGTCCGGCGCCCGGCGGTCGGCGAGCAGGGTCTCTCGTGCGGCGTCCTCGTCGATGTGGTACGGCATGACGACGGGCGCCGCCGTCGAGACGCGAAGCCCGCTGTAATCCACGCCCGCGGCGCCGAGCAGATCAATCTCCCGCACCAGCGCCTCGGGATCCACCACGACGCCGTTGCTCACAACAGCCAACTTCCCGGGATGCAGCACGCCCGAGGGAACCAGGTGCAACCCCAGCCTGCGCCCGTCGACGACCACGGTGTGGCCGGCGTTGGCGCCGCCGTTGTATCGGACCACAGCATCGTGCTCATCGGTGAGCAGGTCCACGATCTTGCCCTTGCCCTCGTCGCCCCACTGAAGCCCGGCGACGGCGCGCGAACGCCCCATCGCGTGTCTGAGGGCGATTCTGTCGGCGCGGGGATCGGGCATCAAAGCCTCCGGTGGGGTCGTACGCGAGTGGAATCCGATTAGAGTCTTCCCGGTGGCGCCGCCGCGGTCAAATGGGCTGGACAAGCCCGGCCGTCGGACCGATACACCACCAGCAACCGGGCGAGGAAATCGGATCTGTGTCTAATAAAACCATCCGCATTATGTGCCCGAACCTGACCTGCCGGCGTGTGCTCTCGGTCCCCGAGGAGGCCCGCGGCCGGAGCGTGCGCTGCCGGGGTTGCGGCTCGACGATCCGTGTCCCCGAGAAAGCCGACGCTCAGACGCCGAAATCCTCCGGCGCCGCCGACGCGACAGTCGACACCTGATCGTCAGTTTTTCTTTTCCTCGTCGTCCTCGTCGAGATACATGTCGAGGTCGAAGACGCTCGAATCGTCTCCGGACATCTCGCTGATCATGTCGGAGAGATCGGACTCTTCGGGTGTGCCCGAACCGGCCGCTGGCGCTTGAGCGGACGATGAAGCGCGTCTGGACGGCGGCGTCGCCGACGACGGCGCTTCTAGCAGCGGCGGCTCGACATATTCCGGCTCGCCGTTGATCTGAACCGTAAAAACCATCGGCCCGATCGCCACGCGGTCGCCCGGCTCGAGCGCCACGACGCCGTCGACGCGCTCGCCGTTGCGGTATGTCCCGTTGCGCGAGCCGAGGTCGCGCAGGTGCACCTCGTTGTTTTTGATCGAAATCTCGCAGTGCTCGCGCGAGATGCTCGAGAGCGGGATCGGCAGATCACACGTCTTCTGCCGGCCGATCAGGCACCGCAGACCCTTGACGCGGAAGTCGCGCCGTTCCTCGTCGTCTTTGAACCGCACCAGCGTGACGTCCATGCATGCTCCCTGACGTTCGGGCGTCGGGACCGGGAGGCCGCCGACAAGCCGACTTATCGCGCCGCTTCTATTATACCCGATGGACGACGCCGACGAGGCACGAGTTTCGATCCCGCTCGCGGTCAGGTCGGCGCCCGCGCGCGCCGCTTCGGACGCCGTCCCCACGGGCGCCGTCCCCGCCCGCTCCCTCTACATCCACGTGCCGTTCTGCTCGCACAAGTGCCATTACTGCGATTTTTACTCTTTCGTGGACACGCGCGATCAGCAGGACGCGTTCGTCGCTGCGCTTGAGATCGAACTCGCCCCGCTGGCGTCGCTGGCCGATCCAGCCGGTTTGAACACAATCTTTATCGGCGGGGGGACGCCGAGCCTCCTCCGAACCGACCTCTGGCGCGGGCTGCTCGCCACGCTCGATCGGCTTTTCAACCTCGGGCCTATCCGCAGCGGTCGCGGCGAGTTCACCGTCGAATGCAACCCCGACACCGTCACAGGTGAACTCATGGACACGCTCGTAGCCGGCGGCGTGGACCGCGTTTCCCTCGGCGCCCAATCCTTCGATCCCGTGATGCTCCGCGCGCTCGAACGCACGCACTCGCCCGAGAACGTCGGCAAAGCCCTCGCGATCGCCGCCGCCGCCGGCGTACGCCGACGCAGCGTCGATCTGATCTACGCGATCCCCGGGCAGACGCTCGCGGGCGTGCGCGCGGACCTCGAAGCAGCCATCTCGCTCGATCCCGGCGTCGAGCATCTCAGCGCGTACTGCCTCACGTTCGAACCCAACACACCGCTGACGGCCCGCGCCCAACGCGGCGACATCACCCCCACCGACGACGACACCGCGGCGGTGATGCAGACACTCGTTCACGAAACCCTCGGCGCCGCGGGATTCGAGCGTTACGAAGTCAGCAACTACGCGCGAAATCTCCCCAACAGTGGCACGGGCGTCCCGCCCGTGCGCGGCGCCTCCCTGCACAATCTCGCTTATTGGAGGAACGAATCCTGGCTCGCCGCCGGCCCGTCCGCGTCGGCGCACATTCTTACAATCGACCCTGACACCGGCCTTCCCGCCGGCGCCCGGTGGAAGAACGTCCCCCGCCTGGGGGACTGGCTCGCGGGTGTCACTGCGAACGGCTCCTCCCCAATCGCCGACCACGAGCCGCCCGACCCCGCCCGCGCGATGCGCGAACGCCTGATGATGGGAATCCGCATCAGCGAAGGACTCGACGCGAGCCTGATGCTCGCGCACGCGGATCGGCTGGGAGTCGCCGCTGATCTCGCCCGCGCCGCGGATTCGCAGCGCGCGCTCGGCCTGCTCGAAACCTCCGGCGGCCGCTGGCGCCTGACGGACGCCGGCTATCTCCACGCCGACGGCGTCGCCGCGAGGCTGATGGCGGCGATCCCCGGCGACTGAACCCGCGATCGCTCAGTGCTTGCCGCCGGCTTTGATCTTGCCCGTGAGGGTCGAAGCCTTGACCTCGACGCCTTTGAGCACGCTCGATAGCGCCTCGCGGTTCGGCGCGTACTCCATCGCGGTCGCCATCGTGACCCAATCCTTATTAACAAGTTCCGCCAGGCTGTGCGTGAACGAGCGCATGCCCTCGCCGGTGGAACTGCCGATGATCGCGGGGATGTTGGCGTCCTCGCCCTCGCGGATCGTCTCGCGGACGACGGCGTTGGCGAGCAGCACCTCCGTCGCGGGGACGACGCCGGCGCCCCCGGTCGAGTCCTTGTTCGCCGGCAGCAGCCGCTGCGCGCAGACCGCCTGCAGAGAGTTGGAAAGCGCCGACCGCACGAACTCGCGCTCCGACTGCGGGAAGAACTCGATGATGCGGCTGAAAGCCTGCATCGTGTCCGCAGTGTGCATGGACCCGAACACGAGATGCCCGGTCTCAGCCGCCTGGATGGCAGCCATGACCGTCTCGTGGTCGCGGAGTTCGCCGATGAAGATCACGTCCGGGTCCTGCCGGACTATGAACCTCAGCGCGTCGCGATACGACGGCACGTCAAGCCCGATCTCCCGCTGGCTTACGATCGCCTTCTTAGGTGAGAAGTGATATTCGACCGGGTCTTCGATGGTGATGATGTTGACGCCCTGCGTCTCGTTGACACGTTCGAGCATGCACGCGAGGGTTGTGGACTTGCCCGAGCCGGTGACGCCGACGACGAGGACGAGGCCTTCCTGCGCCGTGTCCGAGATTTTTTCGTAGATCTTGGGAAGGCGCAGGGAATCGAAGGTGGGGATGTCGGGGTTGATGCGTCGGATGGCGCCGTGCATCCCGCCGCCGGCGCGGTAGACGTTGCACCGGAATCGGTCGACGGTCGCGGCGCCGGGGATATCGACGGTCTCCGGCTCGGCCTCCTCATCGTCGAGCCGAAGCCCCTTGGATTTGGCGATGATTGACTTGGTGTCCAGAAAAGTCGAGAAGTCGACGTCGCCGCGCTCGAGGAACTTCTGCCGGAGCGCCTCGGGCATGATCTCCATGAGGAGGCGCTCGGTGTCGCCCGGGGTAAGCGGCGGGAGGCCGAGCGGTTTGAGCCTGCTGTTTATTCTGAAGGTGGGCGGCAGCCCGACCTTGATGTGGAGGTCCGAGGCGCCGTACTGCCCCATGTTGAAGAGCATCTGCTTGATCGAGATGTATTGCGCCACGAGCGGTCCTCCCGGGCGCCGGGTCACGGGCGCCGTCCGCGTCTCCCCTACCCGGGTGAAAGCCTACCACACCGGGGGCGCCGGGTCACGCACAATCCGCGGGGACGCTACGCTTGCGTCGCCATGAACAAAGACAAACTCGCCGTTGCGCTTATCAGCGATGTCTTCCCGGACGCCACGCACGAGGACCGCCTGCACGCTCGCCTGCGCGAAGCCGGATCGCAAGGCGCCGACCTCGCGGTCCTCCCGGAAATCCCGCTCAACCCGTGGTCGCCCGCTACTAAGAACCCCTCGGACGCCGACGCCGAGCCGCCGCGCGGCCCGCGGCATCAGATGCTCGCACGCGCCGCCAAAGCCGCCGGCGTCGCCGTCGTCGGAGGGGCGATCGTCAAAGACCCCGCCACCGGCGCTCGGCACAACACCGCGCTCGTCTTCGACAGAGCCGGCGAGTTCCTCGGCGACTTCTGCAAACTCCACATCCCCGACGAACCCGGCTTCTGGGAGATCTACCACTACGACCCCGGGACGCGCGTCGCCGAGCCGTTCGCACAACTCGGGTTCCCGTTCGGCGTGCAGATATGCTCGGACATAAACCGCCCGGAGGGTTGCCACCTGCTCGGGGCGATGGGCGCGCTCGCCGTCGTGGCGCCGCGCGCGACCGAAGCGATCACATATCAGAAATGGCGCCCGGTCTTCATCGCCAACGCGCTTACAAGCGGTCTGTACGTGCTGAGCGTCAACCGCCCGGCGCCGGAACTCGGCGTGCTGATCGCCGGCCCGTCGATCGCCGTCGCCCCCAACGGGCAGGTGCTCCTCGAAACGACCGACCCGGTGGCGACCGTCGAACTCCGCCGGGACGCCGTGGAGAAAGCCCGGATCGACTATCCGGGATACCTCTCGATCCGCGCGGACATATACGCGGACGCCTGGGCGAGAGTGCAAGGCGCCACGCCCGCGACAGTCAAATAACAAGCAACACTTTCTAACCCCCGCTCCGCCCGGGCGAGGGACGGGGTGAGGGGGGAATCGGCGCTGGGCGCGGGCTGGTGCGTTGCGCGCACTCAGAGAACGACGCTGTACGCGCACGGCTCTGCAGAGCCGTGCCACCCCGGAAGCCGTGCCGCCGGTTTGTGGGTTATTATTACTTAGACGCCGTGACCCTGCCTCTGGTGCGTGTGAGGTCTTCTTCGAGCCGGCGGCGCAGGGGTTCGGGCAGGCGCTCGGCGATGAGAGATCGGCAGGCCTCGCTCGTGAGATCGAGGTCGGCGAAGACGGCTTTGCAGCGTTCGCAGAGCGGCCCGCCGGCGAAGACGAACTCGACGCCGTGGTCGAGCGCGGACTGTTTCGCCGCGAGCAGATCCAGGCACAGCCGTCGGCTCGCCTCGGTCGGCGGGGTGTCGCGCGTCGGCATCTCCGACAGCAGCGCCTCGCGCAGCGCCAATCGCCCGCGGTGCACGCGAACGCGCACGGTCGCCTCCTTCAGGCCGAGAATATCCGCCACCTGGGCGTGCGAGAGTTCCGCGATCTCGCGCAGCACGACCGGCAGCCGGAGTTCGGGCGGGAGGTCCACGATCGCCCGCTCGACCACGGCCCGAGCCTCGGCCCGCAGGCTCGATTCGACCGGCCCGTCGTTCTTCGTGTCCACGTCGAGCACGCGATCACCGAACGGGACCATCTTCGCAACGTTGTCGCGCGTGCGCTTCTTGCTCCACTTGCGCGACGCCAGGCGCACCATGATCGTGTGCAGCCAGGTGCCGGGGTCGGCCCGGCCTTCGAACTGCTCCCATTTCTGGAACGCGCGGAGGAACGTCTCCTGCACGAGATCGTGCGCGTCAGCGTCGGCGCCCGTGAGCCGGCGGGCAACGGCGAAGAGCCGATCGCCGTAGGCGTCGAGCAGGATCGGGATCGCGTCCTCAGCGGGCTTGTCGGCGAGCGAGTCGGTGCGGGTCATGGGTCGATACTACACCGATCATGCTCTCGGAACGACGAGGGGAGTTCAGCAAGGCCCCCACGCGCTCAGGAGGATCAGCAGATCAACGCCGTCGGTTTCGCCGTCATTATTAAGGTCGCCCGCGCCGGCGCCCCCCCAGCCATTTAGCAGGGCCAGCAGATCCTCCCCGCCGACGACGCCGTCGCCCGTGATGTCGGCCCGGCAGGCGAGCGCGACGAACGCGCCCGGCTCATGGGAATCCAGATTGATCCATCCCGCGCCCTCGGACCAGGCGAACCCTCGGAGCCGGCCGCCCGCGAGCCGTGCGCCATCCGCGCCGAGCGACTGCGCCGTGGAGAAGTTGACCCAGCCGGCGCGTTCGGACCAGGCCGACCCCGCGAGCGCGCCGCCCGGCCCGATGTTTACACCCGCGGTCGCATCGGCGTCGCCGAGGTTGATCCAGCCGGCGCGTTCGGACCAGACGAACCCGATGATTCTGCCGCCGACGATCCGTGCCCCCGCCGCCGAGCCGTCCGCGTCGCGCCAGTTGAGCCAGCCCGCGCCCTCGCTCCAGGCATGCTTGGCCGCCGGGTCCACGCCCGATTGCGCCGATGCCGACCCGGCGCCCGCCGCGGCCACGATCGCCGCTATCATTGTAAATATTGATCGCCGAATCATGTCGCGAAGTTGCTCCACGGGTTCGTGAGATCGTTCACCGGCGCGACCAGCGGCGCCTGCGCGTCGTTCGTCAGTTCATCCAGTTCCAACTTGTTTTTCAGCACGGTCGCGTAGGGATCGGCGACGAAGATCCCGTCGAGCGCGTTCTCTGACACATAGTTGCCGACGCAGTGCGAGCCGCTGGGCGTGAGCACGATCCCGGCGCCGCCGTTGGCCGAGGCCCGGCAGCGCTCTACGACGCCGTCCTCGGTGACGAAGAACCCATCGCCGAAGTTAAGATCGCTCGTGGTGTCGAGCGCGGACGAGCGGGCCCCGAGCATGACGCCTACACCCGCGTTTCCGGTGATCATCGAGTTCTCGACCCGGCAGTCCTCGGCGAGGACCAGCCCGATCGTGACGGTCACGCCCTCGGCGGTCAGCAAAGCGTGTATCGGATCCGGCTCCGCGGCGCCGGTGCGTTTCTCGGTTCGCGTCGCGGGCCGATCGGCGAACGAATGGCGGAGCATATCCCGCCCGGTCCGCGCGCTCGTCGCGGTGAACCGCTCGGCGATGCTCGTCGCGGCGCCGACGCCGCCGTTAAGCGTGATGACCGATTCGCGCACACGCGAGCCGGCGCCGACGACAACGCCGTCGCCGCCGCTGCCCGTCACGGTCGTCCCCGTGATCGACACGTTAGCGCCGGCTAGGACTCC
>CAZTEE010000018.1:0-2197 GCA_964611775.1 uncultured Phycisphaeraceae bacterium
CGCCGGGAAGATCGACTTCCTCGCCCACCAGGACAGCATCGTTTCCGTGGCCAATCAGTTCATCTTCGACTCGTTCGAGCTCAGCGGGAGCGCCTTCCCGCCCCCGGTGGCTACGTACCCCGGCAATGTGTTCTTCACCAGCCGCGATGCCGCGGACCATTGGCCGGTGATCGTCGATTACATCTTCCCGGGGCCGGTCGCGGGCGTCCCCGCCGATCTCAACGGTGACGGCGTCGTCGACGGCACAGACCTCCTCATCATGCTCAACCAGTTCGGCGGCCCCGGCTCCGCGGACCTCAATAACGACGGCGTCGTCGACGGCACGGACCTCCTGATCCTTCTCAACGCTTTCGGCTCCTGAACCGACCGTGTGCCGGTGCGACCGGCGGGCTTTGCGAAATCTTTACGATACACGCGCCCGGGCGGGATACATTCATCCCGCTCGGGCGCTATTTTCCCGGCGGAGGAGATCCGACCCATGCAGAGATTAGCCGTATGTGTTCTATGTGCCGCTGCGTTGATCGCCGCCAGGCCCGCCCACGCGTGGGACTCGCACGGGCACGCGCTGGTGACGTACCTCGCGCTCGAATCGGCTTCGGGCGAACTACCCGAATGGCTCGCCGGCGACACGGGCGCCCGCCGGGCCGCGTTCCAGGCCAGCGAAGCCGACCGATTCCGCGGGACGCGCATGCTCTACCTCTCCCACGAGAACAACCCCGAACATTACATCGACCTCGATCTCCTCGAACAGTTCGGCCTGACCACCCGCACCCTCCCCCGGCTCCGCGGCGACTACCTCCGCACGATGATCCTCGCCAAGCACACCAACCCGGACCGCATCTCGACGTACGACCCCGCCAACGACCCCGCGGGCACGTCGGAATGGCCGGGCTTCCTGCCCCACGCGGCGATGGAGCACTACACGAAACTGCGCTCGGCTTTCAACACCGTTCGCATCCTCGAAACCCTCAACGATCCCACCCGCGCGGAGCACCTCGAGCAGGCCCGGGCCAACGCTATCTACCACCTCGGGATGATGAGCCATTTCATCGGCGACGCCGCCCAGCCGTTGCACACGACGGTTCATCATCACGGATGGGTCGGCGACAACCCCGACGGCTTCACGACCGACCGCCGGATCCACGCGCGGATCGACGGCGGGGTGCTCGAACATCACGACATTAATTTTACCTCACTGCGCGGGCGGGTCGGCTCGCCGAGGGCCGTGAACTCCGCGGACCCGTGGAACGACACGATCGCGCACATCGCGCGGTCGTTCCGGGAAGTCCGCCCGCTGTACGAACTGGAGAAATCGGGTGAACTGGACCGGGATCGTGGCAAAGCCTTTATAGAGGATCGGCTGCTTGACGCGGGGCGGACGCTCGCGGGCTTCATCGTCGCGGCATGGGGGCACGCAGAGCCGACGCCGGAAGATGTGGCGTCTTTCCTGCGGTACACGGGAACGCTGGCGCCGGACGCCTCGGCCGGACGACCGCGCGGGGATTGAGGTTCCCTGCATCGGCCCGTCGAACAAGCCGAATATTGCGGGCGTCCCGCTGGTATACTTCGGGCGCGTCATGGCAAGGCTGTTCCTCATTCTGACGCTGGTTCTCGGCCAATCGCCCTGGCCCGTGCTCGCGGCGTGGTCCGCGCCGATCTGCCACGACCCGGCGAGCCGTGTCTGCGTCCCAGAACAGGCTCCCGTACCGGAACCCGCCCCCGCCGGCTGCTGCCCGACTTCCTTCGAGCCGCCGACCCCGATCGCACCGATCGGCTGCCCGATGACCGGCGACGAGATCTGCACCTGCGGCGTGGCGCCGATGGACGATCAACCCGCCCCGACCGCTCCTGTCTTGCCCCGCGCAGAGCACGCCGCGGCTCTGATCGCGATCGCCGAACTTTTGCCCACGGGTGAACTCGATTGGAGCGGCGCGCTATCACGGCGCATCGCAGGGGATAATCCGCGGCCGTCGCGTTCTCATTCCGCGACACAAGCCTTATTCGGCGTCTGGCGAAACTAGCGATCGGCGTCCGGGAGGGCGGTGCGCGCCGACGGCGCCCCGCCGGCTCCATCGCGCGCTTTCGCGGTTCGATCACTGACATCGAAAGGCTTACTCATGAACGGACAAAGATTCCGGCGCGTCTTCTGCGTCGTAGGGCTTTCATGCTCGGCGCTGGGCTGCGCTTCGCCCTATGC
>CAZTEE010000018.1:2207-15998 GCA_964611775.1 uncultured Phycisphaeraceae bacterium
CGAGCGGCGTGCGGACCGCGCCCGCCCCGCCGGCGCGGCGGCGATCCCGCCTTCGACGCTGCGCGAGGGCGCGGACACAATATTACAAACGCTCGGCGAGCAAGCGTCAGCGACTGATTTCGTGTTGTTCGCGGCGCTTAACAATCCCGGGCTGGAGGCGGCGTACCAGCGCTGGCGGGCCGCGGCGGAGAGAATCCCGCAGGCCGCCGCCCCGCCGGACCCGCGCGTGACGTTCGGCGTATTCTTAGAAGAAATCGAGACACGAACCGGCCCGCAGGAAGCAAGGTTCGGCGTCTCGCAAACGATCCCCTGGCCGGGTCGGCTCGCGGACCGGGCCGACGCCGCGTCGCGTGCCGCGATGGCGCACTGGCGACGGTTCGAAGCGTCCCGGCTCGCGCTCCGCGAGCGCGTGCTCGCTGGACTGCACGAACTCCGCTACCTCGACCGCTCGATCGCCGTCACCGACGAGAACATCGCGCTGCTCGGGCAGTTCGAGGAGGTCGTCCGCGCCCGCTACCGTGTCGGCGCCGGTCAGCACGCGGAGGTAATCCGTGTCCAAGTCGAGCTCGGCTTGCTAGAGGACCGCGCCCGGCGCCTCGCCGAACTCCGCCCGGCGCTAGTCGCGGGTGTCAACGCGGCGCTCAATCGTCCGGCCGCGACGCCGATACCCGCGGCGCCCGGGTTCAACGACGAACCTATCACGCTCGACGCGGACGCCATCGCTGCGCGCGCCATCGAGCGCAACCCCGGCTTGCTCGCGCTAGACGAAGAACGTGAATCACAGAGCAGGCTCGCCGCTGCAGCGCGCAAGGACGGGCTTCCCGATCTGACCGTCGGGTTCGAGTACATCTTCACCGGAGACGCCGTGAACCCCGCAACGCCCGGCAGCGGCGACGACCCGTTGCTGCTGACATTCTCGATGAATCTCCCGATCTGGCGCGCGAAAATCGACGCGGGCGTCCGCGAGGCGGTCGCGCGTCGGCTCGCGGTGTCACACGAGCGCGCCGACGAGGCGAACCGCATCGCCGCCGCGGTGCATCGCGCATGGTTCGACCACACCGACGCCGAGCGCCGCGTCCGGCTGTACGAAGATTCCCTGATTCCCAAGGCGAACGAATCGCTGCACGCATCGCTCGCGGCGTTCCGTGCCGGAGACGCAAGTTTTCTCGATCTCCTCGAAACAGAGCGGACCCTCCTCGAATTCGCACTCGCGGTCGAGAGAGCAAAGGCCGACCGCGGGATCGCACGCGCCCGGCTCGAATCACTCGCGGGCGGCACGATCGACGGCGACGCCGACCTGTTCACACCGGAAACGCAGAGCACGGAGGTCGCGCGATGACACGCCCGGCACGCAAAGCATTCGTTGAAGAACGTTCGGCGAGCGTACGAATCATTAGCTGGCTGTGGGCGCGGACATCGGCCGCGGTCGCGGTCGCTCTGATTTTCGGGGCGCTAGCGCTCGGCTGGTCGCTCGGGCGGTCTTCATCCGCGCCGGCTCGTCCGGCTGTCGCCGACGAGCACGCCGACCACGGGCCTGCCGTATTCAACGCGGAGAACCAATATTACACGTGCTCGATGCACCCGTCTGTCCGGCTCACCGACCCCGACGCGAAGTGCCCGATCTGTTTCATGAGTCTGATCCCCGTCGAGGAGACCGGCGCCGGCGCGAACGACAACTCCCCCGCAACGGTGACGCTCAGCGCTGCGGCGATGGCGCTCGCGCGGGTCGAGACTGCGCCGGTCGAACGGCGATACATCGACGCCGAGGTCCGGCTCTTCGGCGTCGTGGCGTACGACGAGACACGGATCGCGCGCATCACCGCGTACTTCCCGGGCCGGATCGAACGGCTTTTCGTTAACTACACGGGAGTCCCGGTTGCCGCGGGCGAGCACGTCGCGGAGGTCTACAGCCCGGACCTGCTCGCCGCGTTCGAGGAATTGCGTCAGGCGAGCCGGACGTCGCTGAGCGGCGCGGGGATCATGCGTGACTCCGCTGCGGATCTGCTCCGCGCGGCGCGCGAGAAACTCCGGCTCTTCGGACTGACGCAGGCTCAGATCGCCGCGGCGGAGCGCGGCGATATATCCGGGGACGCCTTCGAGATCTTCTCACCGATGTCGGGCGTCGTCACGCAACTCGCCGCACGCGAGGGCGACTACATTCAGACCGGGACGCCGATCGCAACCGTCGCCGATCTCGATCGGCTCTGGCTCGACCTCCGCGCATATGAGTCCGATCTGTCGATGCTCCGATGGGGGCAGCGCGTGTCGTTCACCGTCGCCGCGATCCCCGGCGAAACATTCACCGGCGATGTTTCGTTCATCGATCCGGTCGTGGATCGGCAGTCGCGAACGACGGTGGTGCGAGTCGCGGTAGACAACCGCGAACGCAGGCTGAAACCCGGGATGTACGCGAACGCCGTCGTCAGCGTGACGCTGTCGGATCGCGGCGTGATCACCGGCGACAGCCTCGCCGGGCTGCATGTGTGCCCGATGCATCCGACGGAAGTGACGCATGAGCCGGGCGCGTGCGCTGTCTGCGGCATGGACCTCGTGCCCGCCGATACTCTCCGCGCCGAGCGCGATCAGGGCGGCGTACCACCGCTGGTCATACCCCGGTCCGCGGCGCTCGTGACCGGCGCCCGCGCGGTGGTGTACGTGCGGGCATCCGACCATGATGCGCATGTTTTTGAAGGGCGTGAGGTCGTGCTCGGGCCGCGCGCGGGTGATTATTACATCGTGCGCAGCGGTCTCCGCGAGGGCGAGCACGTGGTGGTCCGGGGCGCGTTCCGCCTCGACAGCGAGATGCAGATCCAGGCCAAGCCGAGCATGATGTCGCCGGACGCCGGCGGCGCGCCGGGGATCCACGATCACGGAGGGCGCGTCGGGACTCCAGCGCCCGCTTCCCCACGCACGGCCAGGCCGATCGTATCACGCGCCCTCGCCGCGTCGATCGAGAGTGTGCTGATCGCGCACGGCGTGGGGCAGGACGCGCTCGCCGCGGACGACTTCGACGGGTATCTCGCCTCGCTCCCGGGCCTTGAAGACGCGATCGCTCGGATCGATACACGAGACGCGGACACTCATGCCGTCGAAATATGGACGAGTTCGCGCGGGCAATTGCTGCCTGCGCGTATACCGACGGACATCTCGGACGCTCGCACTCTGTTCGAGGCGAGCGCGCATGCTGCGATCGAACTCGCGCGTGCTTTCGGCGCGGGGGATGCAGAGAGCGTCTGGACCGTCGCGCACTGCCCGATGGCGTTTGACAATCGGGGGGCAGAGTGGCTCCAGCGCGGGGTGACGATAAACAACCCGTATTTTGGCTCGGCGATGCTGCGTTGCGGCGATATCACCGAGCGTATCGAGCCGGCGCCCGCCGCGGAGCACGAAGGACACAATCATGACTAACGAAACAATCACAACAACGCCGGCGCGAGGCGCGGTCGCCGCGATCATCCGATTCTGCCTGATGAATCGCCTCGTGGTAATGCTCGTAACGATGGGCTTGATCGGGTGGGGCGTGGTCGTGGCGCCGTTCGACTGGAATGTCCCCGGCCTGCCGCGCGATCCGGTCCCCGTGGACGCGATCCCCGACCTCGGCGACAACCAGCAGATCGTTTTCACAACATGGCCCGGCCGAAGCCCCGAGGATGTAGATGATCAGATCACCTACCCGCTGACGGTCGCGCTCCTGAACGTGCCGGGCGTGGTCGCGGTGCGCAGCACGTCCATGATCGGCTTCAGCGCGATCTATCTTATCTTCGACGAAGATGTTGATTTTTATTGGTCGCGGTCGCGGATCCTCGAGCGGCTCGGGTCGCTGCCCGCGGGAACGCTCCCTGCGGGAGCCGCGCCCGCGCTCGGGCCGGATGCGACCGCGCTCGGGCAGGTGTTCTGGTACACGCTCGAAGGGCGCGACGATGGCGGCGCGCCGACGGGCGGGTGGGATCTCGATGAACTCCGCTCGATACAGGATTTTCTCGTGCGGTACCGGCTCGCGGCGGTCGACGGCGTCGCCGAGGTCGCGTCGATCGGCGGGCACGTCCGCGAGTATCAGGTGGATGTCGACCCGGACGCGATGCGCGCCGCGGGCGTGTCTCTCGACGCGGTCGTCAACGCTGTGCGCCGGAGCAATATAGATGTCGGAGCGCGGACACTCGAGGTGAATCGGGTTGAATACGTCGTTCGCGGCCTCGGTTTTCTTACGAACCTGGAAGATATCGAGATGACCGCGGTCGCGGCGCACGACGGCAGCCCGATCCTGCTGCGCGACATCGCGACGGTGAAGACCGGGCCGGCCGGCCGGCGCGGCGCGCTTACTAAAGCCGGTGTCGAAGCGGTCGGCGGCGTCGTGGTTGTTCGTCACGGCGCCAACCCGATGGCCGTCATTGAACGTGTAAAGGAGCAGATCGAGTCGATCGCGACGGGCCTGCCGAGCAAGACTCTCGACGACGGGACGCGCAGCCGCGTCACGGTTGTTCCTTTTTATGATCGAACGGGCCTCATCCGCGAGACGCTGGGGACGCTCAGCCGCGCCATCAGCCAGCAGGCGCTCATCACCGTGATCGTCGTGGTGCTGATGGTGCTGCATCTGCGCGCGAGTTTGCTGATCGGGTCGATGCTCCCGGTCGTAGTGCTGATGACTTTCATCGGCATGAAGACAGCGGGCGTGGACGCGAACATAGTCGCGCTGTCGGGCATCGCGATTGCTATCGGCACGGTCGTCGATATGGGGATAGTGCTGAGCGAGAACATCCTGCGCCGTCTCGATGAGGCGCCCGCGGACGTACCCAGGCTCGATGTTGTTCATCGCGCGTCGGCGGAGGTGGGATCGGCGCTGCTGACATCGGCGCTGACGACAATCGTCGGATTCTTGCCTGTATTTACGCTCGAAGCCGCGGAAGGAAGGCTGTTCCGCCCGCTGGCGTATACGAAGACTTTCGCGCTGTTCGCGGCGATCGTGATGACGCTTACGGTGCTTCCGGTGCTGGCGCACATGCTTCTGGGATTTAAGCCTTGGCGCCGAGCGCCGCGCGCGATCGTAGGCGCCGGGCTGCTCACGGGCGGCGTGCTGGCTGCGTACACAATCCAGCCCGCGGGTGGAATGGCGATCGCCGTCTTCGGCATGTACCAACTCGTCGCGGCATTCGCGGGCGCGACACTGATGCGACTCGTGCGCTGGTCGGCGATAGCGCTGGCTGCGTTTGTCGCACTGGTTGCGCTCGCCGACTCATGGGAGCCGGTCGGACCCGATACCGGCCGGCTCGGGAATGCGTTCTTTATCTTTGTGATTGCCGGCGCCACGCTATTGTTATTTCTTGTGCTTCGCGCCATATTCCCATTCGCGCTCGCGTGGGCGCTGCGGCACAAGGTGATAGCGCTCTCGCCCGCGGCGCTGGTGGCGATCTTCGGGGCGACGGTTTGGCTCGGTTTCGATCGGTTGTGGGGCTGGCTGCCGGAGCCGATCCGGCGGGACTCGATCGTTGTTGACATCGCGCACGCGACGCCGGGGCTTGGGCGCGAGTTCATGCCGAGCCTCGACGAAGGTTCGTTTCTTTATATGCCCACGATGATGCCGCACGCTTCGATCGGGGAGGCGCTAGACATTGTCGCTCGGCTGGATCTCGCGATCATGTCGATCCCCGAGATCAAGCATTCCGTCGGTAAAATCGGGCGTGCGGAGAGCGCGCTCGACCCCGCGCCGATCTCGATGATCGAGACTCTCATCGAATATAAGAGCGAGTATGTCACGGACGCCGCGGGCAATCGGATCACGTTTCGTGTCGGCGCGGACGGCGAGTTCGAGCGGGACGATATCGGCGAGTTGGTCGAAGACCCGCGCGGCCGGCCGTATCGGCAGTGGCGTGAGGAAATCCGCTCGCCGCAAGACATCTGGAACGAGATCTCGCGTGTTGCGCGGGCTCCGGGCCTGACCGGGGCGCCGAAACTCCAGCCGATCGAGACGCGGCTCGTGATGCTGCAGTCGGGGTTCCGCGCACCGATGGGGATCAAGGTATTCGGTCCCGATCTCGACGTGATCGAGTCGTTCGGGCTTGAACTGGAAGGCGCGCTCAAGACTGTCCCGCAGCTGGACCCGGGCGCCGTGTTCGCTGACCGCATCGTGGGCAAGCCGTACCTGGAGATCGACATCGACCGCGCGCGCATCGCGCGGTTCGGCGTGTCGATCGCGGATGTCCAGTCCGTGATAGAGGTCGCGATCGGCGGCGTGCCGCTGACCACGACCGTCGAAGGGCGCGAGCGATACCCGGTGCGCGTGCGTTACCAGCGCGAGCGCCGCGACGATCTCGATACTCTCGGCGGCGTGCTGGTTCCGACGCCGAGCGGCGCTCAGATCCCGCTTCGAGAACTGGCGTCGATCGAGTATCGGCGCGGGCCGCAGATGATCCGCAGCGAGGCGACATTCCCAGTGGGTTATGTGCTGTTCGACAAACAAGCGGGCGTCGCGGAGGTTGACGCGGTCGAGGCGGCGCGGTCGGCGATCCGCGCTAAGATTGATTCTGGGGATCTCATTGTGCCCGCTGGTGTGTCGTTCGAGTTCGCGGGTTCTTACGAAAACCAGGTGCGGGCGGCGGAGAGGCTGCGGCTGGTGCTGCCGATGTCGCTCGGAATCATCCTGTTGCTTCTGCATCTTCAGTTTCGCAGTCTGGCGACGTCGCTGATCATTTTCAGCGGCGTGTTCGTGGCGTGGGGCGGCGGCTTTCTGATGCTCTGGCTGTACGGGCGCGAGGGGTTTCTCGATTTCACACTGCTCGGCGTGAACCTGAACGAGTTTTTCCGCGTGGCGCCTATGAATCTGAGCGTCGCTGTGTGGGTGGGGTTTCTTGCGCTCTTCGGGATCGCGGTCGATGACGGCGTAGTCATGGCGACACGCATCCACCAGAACATCCGGGAACAGAAGCCCGCCACAATCGACGAAGTCCGCGGCGCGGTTCTCGACGGCGCCCGGCGCAGGGTCCGCGCGGCCGCCATGACCACTGCAACGACGATCCTTGCGCTCCTGCCCGTCCTGACCTCGTCGGGTCGCGGCGCGGACGTGATGATCCCGATGGCGGTCCCGATCTTCGGCGGGATGATCGTTGCGATGCTGACTTGGTTCGTCGTGCCGGTGCTCGCGTCGTGGAAGGCGGAGATTGCTATCCGTGTCAGCGCGAAAACTAAATAATGCTGATGGGACTATCCGCGTGTTGATAACCACGGAATGAACCGAGCGAACCGCCGTCTTCGCCAGGAAACATCACTCGATTCCGACACCGAATCCGCTGAATTCTTCACAATTCGTCGATCACCCGTGAAAGTCGCATCGGCATCGATCCGATCGCTTTGCCCAGCGGCATCCCCTGGTAGGGGGCTGCCCCCACCAAGTGGGACCATCACCAGGCAAAGACACGGGAGGCGTCGGAATGCACCGACACGGACATACTCAACGACGCGCGAACACCGTCACGGGATCTCTCGCAGCGCTCGTAGTGTGCGCGGGCACGGCGACGGCGATCGCGCAGCCGAGCGAAGTCACCGATCTCCGCCGGCAACTCCAGCAGTACGAGGAGATGACTCGGCAGCTCTCGGAGCGGCTGACCGCTCTCGAGCAGCGACCGTCCGCCCCCTCCGGGGACAGCGCGGTCGCGGCCAGGCTCGACGAACTCGAAGAGATTGTCTTCGACATCGACGGCCGCGTCGGAAGCCGGACTGTTGTTCATGCGTTCGATGCGATGGAGCTCGACATCGGGGGGTTGATCACGCAGACTTTCACCGCCGCGTTCGGCGGGGGCGAGTCGACCGCGTCCTTCAACCAGACGCAGTTCGAGCTGTTCATCAAGGCGAAGGTCAACGAGAATTGGGACATCTTCCTCGCGCAGGGCTTCCTCCGAGAGGCGGACCTTGATGTCCGGGACCCGGACAACCCGATGTTCGCGCCGAACGCGCTGCGCGTGCCGCAGATCATCGCGTGGACGAACTACCGCGTGAATGACAGCCTCCAGTTCCAGCTGGGACGTTTCATCACGCCGCACGGCATCATCAACATCGAGCACTTCCCGCCGACGCTGCTGAACCTGAACCAGCCGCAGTTCCTCAGGCCGTTCTCGGGATCGACGATCTTCCCGAACTTCCTCATAGGCGGTCAGGTGCACGGCCGGATTTATGTCGGCGCCAACGACAGCAGCATGCTGACGTACAACGCGTACGTCGGTGCGCTGCCTCAGGCTTCGAGCGACTTTGTATTCGGCGGCCGGATCGCGATGCGGATCGCTGATTCCGGTTTCACGATCGGCGGCAACTACAGCGGCGGCCAGCGCCGCGCGGGCGGCGCCGGGTTCGGCAATATCAGCATCGTCGGCTCAAACAGCCTGACATCGAACTCATACCACACTGTCGGCGCGGACGTGCTGTACGACAAGGGCAGGATCCTGTGGAAGAACGAGTTCTTCTACTCGTTCGAGGGTGACGGCGCCGAGGACCGCGTCGCGTTCTACACCCAGCCCGCCTACCGCATCACCGACAAGTGGATCGCGTTCTACCGCTTCGACTACCTCGACCCAGGCCAGGGCCTGCCCTGGGGATACGAGAACGTGTTCGGCGTGAACTATCTGCCGACGCCTACGGTCCGCCTGCGAGCGGAACTGATCTTCAAGCATATCGACCGTCCTTCGGATGACATCATCGTGGCACAGTTCTCGGCGACCATCAGCTTCTGACCAGCGGCAACGCGAGGAGACACACTCATGAAGACGCTCATGAACAATCGCGCCCGCTCGCTGACACTGCTGATCGCAGCGGTCGGAGCCGTGGCGCTCGCCGTGCTCGCCGGCCCGACGCGGGCGACGACAGTAACGGCGCAGGCAGACACGTACGTGGTCATCATCAACGCTGGGAATCCGTACGCGGAGACCGGCGAATCGGCCAAAAACATGGTCAAGCAGTTGTTCCTGAAGGAACGCGCCGCGTGGCCGGGTGGGGCGGAGTCGAAGCCGTACGGCAAGCCCGCCGACAGCGCCGAGCACGCCGCGCTTCGTGACAAGGTTCTCGGGATGACCGAGGCGGAGTTGGCGAAACACTGGATCGACCAGAAGCAGAAGACCGGCGCGACCCCTCCTCGTGATGTGTCGAGCGGTTCGATGATGCTGAAGTTCGTCGCGAAGGACACGGGCGCGTTCGGCGTCGTGACCAAGGCCGAGGCCGAGGGCGCCGAGGGCGTGAAAATCCTGTTCGAGATCGGCGGCTGAGTCGCCGAAGTCACACCGCCGCATTCCCCGTACCTGGCGTCCGTGACGACGCTCCCCCCGCTCGGAGGAGAAGAGGAGCACCCATGCGTATCCGCGCCAAACTTATGCTCGCGTTCGCCGTCGCAGTCTTTGTTCTCGCGGCGAACATAGGGATAGTGAGCATCACCATCAGGATGATGCAGGGCGCGGTATCAGCGGTGACGACGGCGGTCGAGGCGCGCGAGGCGAACTACACCGCGATCGAACTGGCGCAGGGGATGCGCAGCGAAGTTTCCTCGGCGGGAGAAGCGGAGAAGCCCGACGCGGCGCTGGCGACGGCGCGGGTGCAGCGTGAGTCGCTCGATGAGCAGCTGGGTGTGATTCTTTCACGGGTGGAGGCGCTCCCGATCGAGGACGAGCCGCGAGAAGCGGTCGCCGCAGCGGTGGAGTCGTTCGAGAAGGAATGGACGGCGCTCGAGGCCGCGGTCGGCAAGGGCAATCCGGATCTCGTGCTAGAACATTCGATGTACGTGGACGACGCGCTCGCGACGTTGTACGAACGGCTAAGTGTGCTGAATGTCGCGCTGCGCGACGCCGTCGAGTCCGGGATGGCGCGAGAGCGGGCGATCCACAACCTGCCGATGCAGGCGGGGATCATCGTCGGGATTGTCGCCGGAGGGTTGCTGCTGCTCTTCGCGTGGGTGTTCACGGGCCGATTCACGCGGCGTATCAACGCGATCCGTGCGCGGCTGATAGACATCGCCGAGGGCGAGGGCGACCTGACGGCACGGATCACGAACGTGACCGGCAGCGACGAGATCCGCGATACAGCCGAGGCTTTTAATAAGTTTGCCGAGCGACTGCGCGACACGATCGCCGATGTCCGCACGATGTCGAACGAGGTCCGCACGGGTGTGCGCTCGATCGCGTCGGCGAACGAAGAGATGTCCGGCTCGCTGAGCGAGCAGGCCGAACAGGGCGGGAAGATCGCCCGGGCGATGGACGAGTTCGCTTCGAGCGTGCAGGACGTCGCGACCAAGGCGAGCGAGGTCGCCACTCACGCCGAGAAGGCGGGCTTTGTCGCGCAGGACGGCGGGAAGATGGTCGGCGAAGTCCGCACCGGGATGCGCGAGGTCACGACCGTGGTCAACGAGGGCGCGTCACGGGTCAACGAACTCAGCACGCTGTCCGATCAGATCGGGCAGGTGATCGTTCTTATCAACGAGATCGCGGATCAGACGAACCTGCTGGCGCTCAACGCGGCGATCGAAGCGGCGCGCGCCGGCGAGCACGGGCGCGGGTTCGCCGTCGTCGCGGACGAGGTCCGGCAACTCGCGTCGCGCACCACCAAGGCGACCGAAGAAGTCAGCGCATCAATCCGGCAGATCCAGTCGGGAGCTAAACTCGCGGTGGAGCAGATGAGCCGCGGCGCCGACCAGGTCTGCGAGGCTACCGAACTGACCGATCGCGCCGAACAAGGCTTGACCAGCATCGTCTCGACCGTCGGGCAGGTCGTCACGATGATCGGGCAGATCGCGGCGGCGGCGGAAGAACAGGGCGCCACGGGCGTCGAGGTCAAACGGCGGGTGTCCGAGATCGCGCAGATGATCATGCAGGCGGACGAGAACTCCTCGAACGCGTCGGCGGAGGTGGCGCGGCTGATGAGTCAGGCGGACTCGCTGGACAATCTGCTCGGGCAGTTCCGGCTGGAGTGAACGTAATAAATAAAACACCCGCGAGCGAGAAGCCCGCGGGTGTGGGTCGGCGCGAGGGGCTACAAGCACCGACCCTTTTATCGTGGCGCGCAGAGTGTACACGCCGAGCGTCGGGCATGCGATTTTGGAGCGATCAGTTCGGGCACGGTCCCCAGGCGTTGAGCATGAGGAGGAGGTCGGAGCCGTCGACGGCGCCGTCGGAGTTGAGATCGGCGTTCGAGCGGTCGGCGCCCCAGTCGTTGAGGAGGAGGAGCAGGTCGGAGCCGTTGATCTCGCCGTCGCTGTTGATGTCTCCGATGCAGGGTGTTGATACAACCGGCGTCAGTAGGAACGCGACGCCGGGGATGGGGAAGCCGTCGTCGCCGATCTTGACGGCGATGCCGACGATCTGGCCGGCGTCGTTGATTGCGAGGGGGATGCGGATGTCCCAGATGCCGTCGGGGTCGATGATGAGGTCATTGAGTTTGAGTTTGAAGCCGTCAAGACCGCGGTACCAGCCGGCGGCTGGGATGCCGCTGGCGCCTGCGCTGGCGTCCCAGCCGACGATCTCGCCGAGGTTGTTGATGCCCTCGGCGGTTCCCCAATCGAGGAACGGCTCGGGGATGAAGCCAAGTAATGTTGCGACACCGTTCTCCCATAGGACTGGTTCGGTGCGGCCGAGCGTGTTGGTTACTTCGCCGACGATCTGATCGGCTTCGTTGATGTCGCGTGCCCATCCGTTGGGGTTCGGGCCGAACGCGGGGAGCTCGAGGATTCCACCGTCGGCTGGCCAGATGACGGGGACGACCCGACCCGCGGGATTGAACGCTCGTCCGACGATTGTTCCCTCGTTGTTGATGGACCAGGGGTCGCCGGCGGTGTCGAATGCGCCCGGGAGCGACGGGAGTTGGACCATCCCCCCGTCGATTGTCCAGCGAAACGTGATATTGCGCCAGAAGCCGGCGACCACGCCGTGATCGTTGACCGCGCTCGCCAGGCCGAGGCCGGATTCCGTGGGGTCTGGCGTGATGTCGATCATCCCCGTCTCCGGGGACCAGAAGAACGGCCGGGACGCGAGCGAACCGATGAACACCGGGTCCGGCGCGAGGGCGCTCCCGACGACGTGCCCGAGTTCATTTATGTCGATTCCGTTGGATCCGGTGTTGAAGGAGTTGAGCGAGCCGAGGTTGATCATCTGGCCGTCGCGGTAGAGGAACGCGTTGGTGGCGCCGAACACGCCTTCATCGGCCTGGCCGGTGATCTCGCCGTTGTTGTTGATCTCGAAGGCGTTTGCGAGTTCGCCCCCGAGCGTGCCGAGATCCTTGACGGTGAAGCGCACGGTCTGAGCGTGCGTGTTCGCGGCGCCGACGGCGAGCGCGAGCGCAGCGATCGCCGAACGTGTGGATGCGTGTTGCATATGTGTGTGCTCTATTCCTGGAATGCGGTTTCGGATGGGTTCAGCGACGGCGGCGGGCGCCGGCGAACGCGAGTGTCATGAGAGCGAGCGAGCCGGCGCCTGGGGTCGGCACGGCGGAGTTAGGGCGCAGGAGCGCGACGAAGTTTGAGAACGTGTCGAGGTCGCGCAGGTGCACGAGGATCTCGCCGGCGTCGTTGATGTCGATGACGTCGATGAGAATGAAGTTCGGTGCGAGCGTGACGAGCGAGGCGATATCGGTCTTGACGCCGTCTTCCCAGAGCCAGGGAGTTCCGGGGCCGAAGAAGCCGCCGCCGTCGACGCCGATGATTTGGCCGTTGTTGTTGATGGCCTTGGCGGAGCCGGAGAATTCGCCGTCGGGCAGGCCGAGGTCGATCATGAAGCCGTCACGGTAGAGGAAGGGCTTGTCGTTGCCGAGGGAGTCGGAGGCGACGCCGACGACGTCGCCGTGATCGTTCACGCCGAGGGCCTGGCTCAGAGTTCCGCCGAGCGTGCCGAGGTCGAGCATCGCGCCGGTGTTGGAGTCGTAGCGGAATGCTCGACCGATGGTGAAGGGGCCGCCGCTGGCGGCTTCGGTCTCACCGACGACGAAGCCGGTGTTGCTGATCGCGTTGGCGTTGCCGAACCCGTTGGTGACGCCGGCGAATGAGAGGATCTGCGTGCCGCCGGCGGCGGTCCAGATCGCGGCGGATCCGTCGGCGTTGCCGGCAACGAGGCCGCTGTTGTTGATGCGATTGGCCTGGGCGAAACCGGCGTCGGTCATGATCTGCGTGAGGGAGCCGTTGTCGTATAAGAACGTGAGGAAGTTGGAGCCGTCGTCGTACGCTCCGACGGCCTGGCCGACGTCGTTGAGTCCGCGCGCCGAGCCGAACGTGCCGGGTGTGAGCGACATTACGCCGCCGTTGCTCCAGATGGCGGCCTCGATGCTGCTGATCGTGTTGATTTCACCGGCTACGCCGCCAGTCTGGTTCATGTCGAACGCGAAGCCGCCGTACTCGCCCTGCCCGGGTAGCAGGTGCGCGGTGAATCGGCCGGGCCCGCCCGCGAGCGCAGCGGAGGCCGCGACGGCCAGCGTGGCGGCCGCGACGAGCGTGTTCCTAGAGACGTTGTTCATGTTTCCTCTCTCCTGCTTCAAGCGTCTTTCGACGTGGAATGTGATGCCCGCGAGCGCGCCGCGGACGAAGGTCTGCCCGGACGCCGTGACGTGACCGACGGGGCAGCGAACTGATCTCAGATCAGAGTATAGACCATCCCAACACTGTCAAGAGATTACCGCCGAAATTGCCAACTCTGCGCACGATCCGTTCATTCCAGGGGAGCACAAAATGGGTGATTCGACTTATTCTATTGTCGTTCACGTCCTATATACGTGAATTGCCGACCTTAGTATTGCGTAGCGGCGTAGGTTGAATACACTCTTGGGCGATGGGGATGATCTCAG
>CAZTEE010000019.1:0-15901 GCA_964611775.1 uncultured Phycisphaeraceae bacterium
GTTGACATCGAGGAGGTCACTGGTTCAAGTCCAGTATCGCCCACTCACGCTCGAACAGGCGTCGCGTCCGCGGCGCCTGTTAATTGCGCACACGCCATCCGGCGACCGCCTCGGCCTCAGCCCAGGCGCACCGCCAGGCTCGACGCCAGCCTCGCGTTCGCGCGGACGAGCGCGATGTTCGCGCGCAGCGTCGCGCCCTGGGAAATCGTGTGCATCGCCGCGAGCAGAGCGGGGGTCGCAGCCCTGCCGATCGCCGATGTCCCCGCGACGCGCGAGGACGCCTCGGCGAGCCAGAGCGACCAAATCTCAGGATTAATCGCGTCCTCCTCGGGGATCGGGTTGGCGATGAGCAGGCCGCGTTTCGTCCGTTCGAGTTCGGCGGCGACGAATCGGGCGAGATCCGCATCGTCGTCGAAGCGTGCGTCGACCGTCTGCCCGCTGCTGCGGAGATAGAACGCGGGGAACTCGTCGGTCTGGTAGCCGAGGACGGGCACGCCCAGCGTTTCGAGGGCTTCGCGCGTCGCTGCGACATCGAGGATCGACTTGCACCCGGAGCAGACCACCGCGACCGGGAACCGCGTCAGCGCCAGGAGGTCCGCGGAGACATCGAACGGGCCGTGATGCACGCCCCCGATCCCGCCGGTCGCCATGACCCGGACCCCGGCGCCTGCGGCGAGTTCGACCGTCGCGCTGACGGTGGTCGCGGCGGATCGCTTGTTATGAATCAGCACGCCGAGGTTAGATGTGTTGGCTTTGGCGACGCCGGGACAGTCAACGAGCGCGAGGATCTGCGATCGGCTCATGCCGACGATCGGCGTCCCGTTGAGCAGGCCGACGGTCGCGGGTTCGGCGCCGGCGTCCGTGATGATCCCGTCTAGGTCGTCGAGAAGCCCCTCGACCGCGTCGCGCGGGACGCCCAGCACCGGCAGAGCGGTCTCGAGCGCGACGCGAGGCGCCGGTTCACATGCGTCCGCGTTCAGCGCCATAGCCGGGACAATAGGGCGGGATACCCCGCAGTGGATTGACCATTGATCGGTGCACAATCGGCGTGTCTCGAACTATTTCGGGTCGAAGGCCGTAATCTTCAGTCCGGAAAAGACTTGAATCTCACAAAATAATGGGTCGCCCGTTGAGTTGAGCGTGCCGTGTGGTACGATCGGCTGAGCATCGGCGGCGGGCGCGTTCGCCCGTTTTCGCCTGGGCGTCGGTCGGGAGGGGCCCGCGCCTGTCACATTCGGGAGTGAAGATAATGCTGTATCGGATCTGCTGTGTAGTCGCTGTAGGGCTTGGAATCACCGCGATCGCGTCCGGGCAGGACGGGCGATCGCTCTCCGCGCCGACACCTATTGAATTCGAGTCCGCGAGCGCCGCCGGCACGGAAGGCCCCGGCGCGCCCGATGTCTGGGTCTGCACCATCCCATCATCCTTCTACTGGGGGCAGAGCGGCGGCATCCACGCCTTCAGCATCGGGACCACCTCCGCAAACGCCGGCAACGTAGATCTCAACTGGGTCCAGGTCGGCACCCAGCACCCCGTCATCGCGCAGAATATCTACCGTCTTAAAGACAACGTAATGGAGATGGTCGGGATGTCCTGGCTCAAGCACGGCTTCTGCGCCCTCCAGCAGGCGCTGCCCGGTTGCGGTTCGTGCGACGTCATCGGCGGGTGCATCTCGATCCTCCGCCCCGGCTGCGCTGACCCGTACACCGCGACGCTCAACGGCGCGACCAACGGCCTCGGGCCGCGCTCCCAGGTCAACCCTACGACCGGCGCTTTCGCCTGGCCGTTCTCGACCGGCTCTCTCTCGACGCCTTCTGTCCTCCGCTCGCGCATCCAGGTGAGCAACGCCGACATCAGCCCCGCGCTCAACCCCGACGCCCGCTGGTTCGCCGAGGGCCAGTACGTCCACCCGCAGGACGCGCTCGCCGGCCTCGACAACAACAACGCCAGCACACGCGAACTCCGCATCGCCGACTTCTCCTTCAACCCGAACAGCACCGTCCAGCAACTAGGCACGACTTTCGGCATGATGGCGGCGATCGAGGTCTGGCAGTCGCTCGTCCCCGAAGTGCAGATCTCGTACGTCGATGTGCCGGGCGTCGGCAGCGGACGGTTCATCGTCGCCAGCCTTGCGCAGGACAACGGCGACGGCACGTGGGACTATGAATACGCCGTCTTCAACATGAACAGCGACCGCGCCGTCGGCGCGTTCACCGTCCCCGCGGACTCCGGCCTGACCCTGACGAACATCGGCTTCCGCGACGTCGCCTATCACTCCGGCGAACCCTACGACGGAACCGATTGGCCGGGCGCCCACACCGGCGACGACGCTTCCTGGGCGACCACCCCGCACGCCGTCAACCCCAACGCCAACGCCATCCGCTGGAGCACCATGTACAACTTCCGCTTCACCGCGGACGCCGCCCCCGATCCCGCCGGCGGGACCGCGACCCTCGGCCTATTCAAGCCCGGCGGCGCCGGGGATCCCGACACCGCGTCCGCCGCGATCGTCGTCCCCCTCGCGCCCGCCTGTATCGGCGATTTCAACGGCGACGGCTCCGTCAGCGGGCTTGATCTTCTTATCATCCTCAACGAGTTCGGCAACGGCCCCAACGGCAACGGATCCCCCATCGGCAACCCCGCCGCCGACATCAACGGCGACGGCGTCGTCAACGGGACCGACCTCCTCCTGCTCCTCAACAACTTCGGCGACTGCCCCTGATCGCCGCGCGGCATTCACGGAACGAACGAACTCTTCGGGGATGTGCGTATTCATCACGAGCCGAACTTCGACACCGTGACACGAGAAGACCGGACGAGTTTCAACCTCAGATGCTTCGCGCTCGAATAATCGGCGAACATAAGCGGTAGAATCCGGCATATGCCGCAACACACGACCCCCGCCCAGCCGTCCGCTGCGGACGAGTACATCTTCCGCACGACCGACGAGGAACTCGTCCGCCTCGGCTTCCAGCACCGCGTCTGGGCCGCCGCGACCTACACCGGATGGGAACGCGCCGGGTTCGGCCCAGGCTCGCGCGTCATCGACCTCGGCGCCGGGCCCGGCTACGCGACCATCGACCTCGCGCACCTCGTCGGCCCCGCCGGGGCTGTCCTCGCGGTGGACGAATCGAGCCGGTTCCTCGGCCTGCTCGAGCGCCGGCTCGCGGTCGAGCCGATCAGCAACGTCACGACTCAGCACGCCCGCGCCGACGCGTTCTCAGCGACCCCCGGCTCATTCGACGCGGTCTACGCCCGTTGGCTGATGTCGTTCCTGCCCGAGCCGGGAGTGGTGGCGCGGCGTGTGTTCGAAGCTCTCCGCCCCGGCGGTTCATTTATAATCCAAGACTACAGTAATTATAAAGGTGCTGGCCTCTGGCCGGAGTCGTCCGCGTTCCGCGCCATCATCGATTCCGTTCACGCGTCCTGGCGCGCCCACCTCGGCGACCCGGACGTCTGCGCATCCCTGCCCGCCGTCCTCGCGGGCGCCGGCTTCGAGATCGCACACGCCACCCCGATGGTCCGCACAGGTCGGCCCGGCTCGGCCGTCTGGTGCTGGCCGGAGGTATTCTTCCGCAGTTTCTGCCCGGTTCTCGTCGAAGAAGGTCGGCTGTCTCCCGAAACTATCGACGAGTTCTGGCGAGACTGGACCGCGCGCAGCGCCACCCCGCACGCCGTGTTCACGACCCCGCCGATGACGGAACTGATCGCGGTAAAGCAAAGTTAACAAAGCCCGGGGATGTCTTCCCTGGGTGATCGTCGTATAAGCTTTTGGTGTTGAAAAGCGACGGTCTGCTCAGCCGCTCGCCGCCGCCTTCTGTAGGCGGGTGTAGCCGTACTTCCGCTTCAGCGGCTTAATGACGAGGCCGTTGCGTATGGCTTTCGTCGACGCCTTGACGCGCTGCGTCCGTCCGTCCACGACCGCGGTGACGGTCTGGATGTTCGGCTTGAAGGTCCGCTTGGTCTTGCCGGAGGTCTTGCGTCCGAAGCCGCCCTTCGAGATCTTCTGGCCGCTATAGGCGTACTGACGGCCGGCGGTTGTCCGTTTGCCGGTGAACTGGCACTCGCGAGGCATAGCAGGCTCCTTCGGTCCGACCATCGGGTCGAGCCGGGCATTGTAGCGACCTCTCGACATCCAGCAACGATCCCCGTTTGCCGCCGCCGGGCCATTGAATCGGCTCAAACCCGGCGTTCACCCGGGGTCGAAGAAATCCCGCCTGATGTTCGAGGCGAAGTGGGGGGTGCGATCCTTGTATTGCTCCTTTGCCAGCCACATCGCCAGCACGGCTTTGCCTGCCCCGCTCAGCCCGTTCTCCTGATCCAACAAGTAAAGAAGCAATACGGCGTTATCCCTGTACTCGGGGTCGGCGGCGTGCGCGATCGCCAGCCGCTCGAACTCGCCGAACTGCGACCTGTGAGGATGACCCGCCAGCACCGCGTGTTCGAGAGCCACTAGCGCGACGTTCCGAAACCGAGCCGATTCTGAACCGTCCGAGCCGAACGAATCTGGCTGGGTCTGCTGCGAAAGTATTTCGACGAAAGGCTCCACCTCCCTGGGATCGCCGGTCGCCACGCCGTCACGCAGCGACCAGGCGCGCGCGGAGAGATAGATCTTTTCCGGATCAGACTCCCCATAGAACACAAGTTGTCTCCATTGCTCATGCATAGCGGCCAGGACGGAAACAAGATCGTCGCTCAGGTGGTCCGGCTCGGCGAGTGCGGCCGCATCAAGAATCGCCTGCTGCTCGGGATTCGGCGCCCACCGCGCTCGCGTTCCGCGCAGCGCCGGGTCGGACGCCGCTTCGCGGATCCGGCCCGCGTCAGTCTTCGCCGACCCGCGTTGGTAGAGCGCAGCGATCCCGCCGGCGAACACCGCGAGCAATGCCACAATGATAAAGATGCGGCGTATGGACATCTCAATCGCACCAATCGAGCCGTCAGCATCCGTTCGCGAGCCGGCACGCGTTGTATTGCGGAGAACCAACTTCTCCGGCAAGCGCATTGCAGCACTGCCGGCAGTCGGCGAGGCCCGAATCCGTGGGGCCACCGTCGTTGATGCACATGTGGCAGCCGACTATGCCGACGCCGTTCGGCTCGGACACGCCCGCGCCGTTCGCGCAAGTCCCGCCCGCGCCTCCTTTTGTGAACGCGAACTGCCCGGACGACACCCCGGCGAGCGCCAGGCTCGCAGCCACTGACCACATTGCCTGGTATTACATCGCAGCCTCCTCATCGCAGAGTCCGGCGTGACGCCCGCCACATCGAGATTGCGATAATCACATTGTGTCAATCAAAGCCGCTGTGTCAATGCCGAGACACGCAAAAAACAAAAATCCCCCGATTCGATGGGGAGCCGGGTTATTGACATCGCCCATCGCGCAACGAATGATCCCACGATGCGCAGCCGAGGCGTAACACTGCTGGAAGTGCTTGTGTCTGTCGCGGTGATAGCGACACTCCTCGCAATCTCCATCCCCGCGCTCCGCTCCACCCAAGGCGCCGCCCGCGAGAAGCAATGTCTGGCGACACTCCGCAGCGTCGGTCAGGCTTCCTTCCTATGGGCTAACGATCACAACGATCTTATTCCCCACATGTTCACTCCCGGGCAACTGCGCACGACCGATCCGGTCACCGGCGCGACGCACAACTGGTTCGAGAACGCATCGGCTTGGACGCTCGCGCTCCGGAGTTACATTGATCAGGCCGGCACGATGTGCCCCTGGCATCCCCGACTCGACCCGGCGACGCTCCGCGAGCACCCGCTCGACGAAAACGCGGGTGGGAGCAACTACACACTCTCCGCTGCGCTATATACAAACTGGGCGATGTGGCAGCGGGATAACCCCGCGACCACGCCCGATCAACTCCGCCCGGTCCGGTTCGCCGAGGTTGCGCATCCGTCGAACAAGTCAATGTATATCGAATTTATCCCGTTCCACATACCCGGGTTTGATAAAAATGCTTACGACACCGTCGTGTTTGCGGGCGCACTGGGCGGGCTGACGCACGGCGTCAACACCGTGCTCGCCGACGGCTCCGGGCGATCAGCCCCGATCAACACACTTACGCCCGGCCCGCTCCCGCCTCGCGCATTCCGTGACGATCCGGACGCTGCGGATTGGAGCCCGTTCCCGCTTACTACGACGATCGACGGTTTCCTCGGCCGGGATTTCTGATGGTGCGACCGAGGCATGTCGGCACATCGCGGCTCTGGGCCTAGACTCCGCCATGCGACACCGCCTCCGCCTCGTTCACGCGATAATTCTGGCCTATACCGGAGCCGTCATGGCCCAGCACGAAGAGCCCGTCGCGGGCGCCGATCCTGCCGCGCCCGCCGAACACGCACGCGACCCTGATCAGGCCGATCCCGACAACGCCGGGCGCGCCGAAGGCGGCGCCAATCGGCTTATAAACGAATCCAGCCCGTATCTACTCCAGCACGCGCGCAACCCTGTGGACTGGTACCCGTGGGGCGCCGAAGCGTTCGCCGAGGCCGCCCGTCGCGGCGTGCCGATCTTCCTCTCGGTCGGATACTCGACGTGCTACTGGTGCCACGTCATGGAGCGAGAGTCGTTCGAGGATCCCGCGACGGCCGCGGTGATGAACGCAAAGTTAGTAAATATTAAAGTAGACCGTGAGCAGCGACCGGACGTAGACGACATATACATGGCGGCGGTGCAGATGCTCACCGGTTCGGGCGGGTGGCCGATGAGCGTGTTCCTGACTCCGCCCGGCGCGCGCGGCGCCGACGACCCGGGCCTCGAACCTATCTGGGGCGGGACATACTTTCCCAATGAACCGCGGGCGAACCATCCGTCGTTCACGATGGTCCTCGACGGGATCTCGAGCGCCTGGGCGACACGCCGCGCCGAGGTGCTGGATCAGGCCGACGCGATCACCCGAGCCGTGCGAGATCGACTTGCGATGCGCGCCGATCCGGCGCGCATCGGGCCCGAGCAGGTGTCCGGCGCGCTCGCCCGGCTCATGTCGATCCACGACGCGACGTGGGGCGGGTTCGGGTCGGCGCCGAAGTTCCCCCAGCCGGTATTTCTAGAGTTTCTGTTCGACGTCGCCGGTACGATCACCGGCGACGCGCAGCGCGCGAGCGTCGCCGACGCCCTCCGCCGGACGCTCGACCGCATGGCGCTCGGGGGGATGTTCGACCAGGTCGGCGGCGGGTTCCACCGCTACAGCACCGACGAAAAATGGCTCGTTCCACACTTCGAGAAAATGTTATATGACAATGCGCTGCTGCTCTCGGTCTACGCAAGAGCCGCCGTCGCACTCGACGATTCTTACCATGGTCGAGTCGCCCGGCGGACCGCGGATTACATCCTCCGAGAGATGACCGACCCCGACACCGGCGCGTTCTACAGCGCGCAGGACGCGGAGGTTGATGCTCGCGAGGGGCTTAACTATCTGTGGACCGCCGCGGAGATCACCGCCGTTCTCGACGGGCAAGACGCCGCGTTTGTATCGCGTGTGTACCGCTTCGACGATGGAACGAACTTCCGCGACCCGCATTATCCCGGCGACGGCCCGAAGAACGTTCTGTGGATGCGCGATCGACCGGCGGCGGTCGCCGAGTCGCTGGGCATGAGCGAGGCGGAGTTTATCACTCGGCTGGATCGCGTTAATACGATTTTATATAGTCAGCGCGCGACGCGCAAGCAGCCCGGCCTCGACGACAAGGTTCTCGCGGGCTGGAACGGTCTGATGATCGCCGCGCTCGCGGACTCGGGCCGGCTTCTCGACGAGCCGCGGCATATCGAAGCCGCCGAGCGGGCCGCGGGCTTCATACTCGGGACGCTCCGGCGCGAGAACGGCGAACTTATTAGATCCTGGCGTTCAGGGGTCGCCGGCCCGGACGCTGTGCTCGATGATTACGCGTTCCTCATTCGAGGCCTGATCGCGCTGGACCGCGCGACCGGCGCCGCGGGAGACGGGCGTTACATCAGCGCGGCCATCTCGCTTTTCACGGTCGCCGATCGGCTCTTCGGCGACGCCGAGCACGGCGGCTGGTTCGACACGGCCGCGGGCCGCGGCGATCTCATCGTCCGCGCCCGCGCGACGTACGACGGCGCCGTCCCGAGCGGACAATCGGTCATGCTTCACAATCTCTTGGAACTTTACACACGCACCGGCGAAGATCGTTTCCTGCACGCGGCGTCGCGCGGGCTGGCGAGCATGAGCCGCGCCGTAGCCGAGGCTCCGCTCGGCCCGGTCGAGGCGACGCGGGCGCTCATCGCACTATTGCGCATCGAACGATCGAGCGGGCGCGCCCTCCGCGAGGAGTTCGGCATGGGCGACGCCGCGCCGAAGTTCACGCCGGAGACGCCCGCAAAACCACCCGTGCAGATCTTCGCGAGCGATCAGGAGATCACCGTCGGAGCCGACGAGCCGGCGGAGCTCGGGCTGGAACTGCGGATCGACGATGGATGGCACATCAACGCGCACGAGCCGGGCGTTGCGGATCTCGCGCCGCTGCGCGTTCGTGTCGTCGGCGGGACGGGCGTGCGCGCGGTCGTCGAGTACCCGGTCGGCGCGCCGCTCGAAGCCGAGTGGGCCCTCGGCGATGATCGGCCGCTCGTGCACGTAGGGTCGGTGGCGCTCGTCGTGCGGCTCGAACGCACGGGCGAAGAGTGGGTCGGCACGCCGACCATCGCGGTCGATTATCAGGCGTGCACCAACACCATGTGCGCCGAACCCATGACCGCGGCGCTGCGTGTTAAGATAATTCCTAAATAAATAATAACCGGACGGGACAGGCGCAACGGTGCGGCGCCGCTGCGGGGTGGCACGGGCGCAACCGGTGGAGCTGGGCTTTGAGCACGGGCGAGACGCCCGTGCCGCCGGGAGCACTCCATTATTATTTTATGATTGCTTATTCCGTCGGGAGGATAGTTCCCGCGCATTCGCCGAGCGAGATTCGGCGGGCGCCTTCGCGTTCGCAGTATCCCCGGATGATCACGGTGTCGCCGTCGGCGAGGAACTTGCGTTCTTCGCCGGTGGGGAGTGCGATGGGCTGGGAGCCGCGCCAGGTTCGTTCGAGCAGGCAGCCGCGCGATGTTTCGGCTGGCCCCGACACGGTGCCGGCGCCGAGGAGGTCTCCCGGGCGCATGTTGCATCCGGTGGACGTGTGGTGGGCGAGCATCTGCGCGACGGTCCAGTACATGTCCTTGAGCGAGCCGAGGCTGACGCGCATCGGCGGCGTCCCCGCGTCGCGCATCTTGCTTGATTGCAACAAGACTTCGAGCGTGATGTCGTGCAGTTCCCCGGCGGGGGTGAGGTAGGGCAGGTTCGACGGGTCGCCCGGCTCGCGCACGGGGGCGCCGACGGCGAACGGCTCGAGGGCGTCGAAAGTTACGATCCACGGGCTGATCGTCGAGCAGAAGTTTTTCGCGTTGAACGGGCCGAGCGGGACGTATTCCCATTTCTGCACGTCGCGTGCGGACCAGTCGTTGAGGAGGACCATGCCGAAGAGGTGGTCGCGCCAGCGGCGGATGTCGATGCGCGAGCCGAGCGGGTTGCCAGAGCCGACGACTGCTGCCATTTCGAGTTCATAATCAAGGAGCCGGGACGGGCCGAAGGTCGGCGCGTCGGCGTCATCGGCCTTGGTCTGGCCCATCGGTCGGCGAACGTCGGCGCCGGTGACGACGATGCTCGACGCGCGGCCGTGGTATCCGACGGGCATGTGCTTGTAGTTCGGGAGCAGCGGCTCGCCGTCGGGCCGGAACATGCGTCCGACGTTCGAGGCGTGATGAGCCGAGGCGTAGAAATCCGTATAGTCGCCGATGACGACGGGGAGTGCCGGCTCGATCTCGGCGAGCGGCAGGAGCGCGGCGTCGCGCGTCGCGGGGTCTTCGCGCAGGTCAGCCGTCGTAGCGTCGAGCAGCACGCTGAGCCGATCGCGCACCGCGGTCCACGCCGACCGGCCGAGCTCGAGAAACGCGTTGAGCGCGGGCTGGGCGAAGACGTTCTTTTGTTCGACGGGTGTGCCCTTGAAATATCCCGCGCGGTGGAGTGCGGACAGGTCGAGCGCCCGGTCGCCGATCGCGACGGCGCAGCGGCCGCGGTCGTCGCCGGCGCGGACCACGCCGAAGGGCAGGTTCTGGATCGGGTAACCGCAATCGGGGTCGTTCGCGGCGTCGAGCCAGGAGATCAGGTTAGGATTGTTTGTTTCTCGCATGATCGTAATAAACGACGTGTCACAGGATCTTCAGACGGATCAGGTCGGCGATCGGCTCCTCGAAGGAGCACGATCCGAAGGACAGCGCGAACTCTTCGCGTGCGAGCGCGATGTGCTCGTTGTCGATATGCAGCCCGCGCCAGGCGACGCTGTCGTCGGTGAAAGTGAACGCGGCGGCGTCGGTTTCGTCGAGCATGTCGGCGGCGTCGGGTTCGTCGATGAGATTCGAGCGGATCGCGGCGGCTGCGAAGAAAACGTTGAGAAAGCCGTGCATAACGCCGACGGGCGCGTCGGGGGCGTACGTCAAAGGATGGGCGGCGCGGATCGGGTGATGCAGGCCCGCGGTCGCCTTGAACGGGACGCCCGCGGCGGCGCACGCGAGGATGAATCCGAGCACCTCGCGTGTCGGCGGGATCGCGCCCGGCTCGACGCCTCCGGTGCGGATCTTGGCCCGCCCGGGCGAGCCGGCCAGAGCCGCGATCATCCCGCGCGGGTCGACGGATGATGAGATTTCGAAGAACGGGACAAGCCCGTCGGGAAGCGCGTCGAGCGCGTGATCTATCATCGAAGCGGCGGCGGCGCGGGTCTCGATCGTGTCGATCAGCGCCATCCCGCGCGCGGGGGACGAGTGCTCCGCGTTGAATCGTTCGATCTCGTCGATGGCGCGGTCGAGATCGGCCTCGCCCAAAGGCGGGAGGAGCGCCGAGATCATCCACGGCATGTCGTCATCGTCGGCGGGGAGCCGGCCCGCGGCGGCGTGGGCGAACTCGTCGAGCCGACCTATCGGGACGATCAGCCTGCCGAGCATCCACGCGTGATCGGACGCAACATACGCGGCGTAGTTCGCGACGGTCGTCGGCATGTCTAGGCCCGCGGGTGGGAACAGGCCGGCGTAATCGACCAGTTCGGCGAGCAGGGTCCGCGCGCTATCTCTCAATCGCCCATCCTCCGATGCGGGAAACCGCGAGGGTACCCGATCGGTCGCGTGCGTGGGCGGGGGGTGCTTTCACGAGATGCGTCAATCGCCGCTGCGGAGATAGGTCGAGCCGTCGATCGCGTCTTCGAGCCGGCGTCGGTAAGCGTCGGCGAGTTGCTGGCTGACGGCGCCGTTACGGAGTGCGCGTTTGGTCTCGGCGACGACCCGATCGCGCAGCGACGCCGGGTCGTGCCCGACGTAGCGAAGTGCGTCGGCGACGCGATCGCCGGGGATCGTTTCTTCGATCACGAGCCGGCCGGCGTCGTCGAGGGCGACGTGGGCGGCGTCGGGGTCTCCGAAGAGGTTGTGCATGTCGCCGAGGATCTCCTGGTACGCGCCGACGAGGAACACGCCGAGGTCGTAAGTCTCGCCGGGGTGCGGCGTGTGCAGCGTCAGTCCGCCGCCCGCGCCGGCGCGTGACGGGAACGACCGCATCTCTCCGTCCGAGTCGCACGTCACGTCGCAGAGAACAGCCCGGCGGTTGGGGCGCTCGTCGAGACGGGTCAGCGGGCACGTCGGGAAACGCTGGCCGAGCGCCCAGAGGTCGGGGAGCGATTGGAATATCGAGAAGTTGCAGAAGTAAAGATCGAATAAGATGTCGGCGAGGCGGTCCGGTTCCGGCGGGGACTCGCCCGCGCGGGCCATCTCTTCGAGCGCCGCGTGCCCGACGAGGTGGAAGAGCCGATCGCCGAGCGCCCGGTCGGCCAGGGAGGCGCCGCCGGTTGTGAAGAGTTCTGTGAGCGCGTCGCGTGCTACGGCGGCGGCTTGCAGACGCTCGGACGCCCGGGCGCTCGAATCGGCGAGCGAGGAGAGATCGCGCAGTGGTTCGAGGTCCGACGCGCCCGCCGCCGCCCGCTCGGCGTCCGTCGGCTCGGGCATGTGGCCGGACACGCCGATCACGTCGAACACGAGGACGCTCTCGTACGCGACGAGCGCCCGCCCGGATTCGGTCATCAGATCTGGGTGCGGCAGCCCGGCGGCGTCGAAGACCGCGGCGACCTCGGCGACGAGCGTGTCGGCATAGGAAGCGACCGTGTAGTCGATCGAGGAATGGCCGGCGGTGCGTGCGCCGTCGTAATCGACCCCGAGGCCGCCGCCGAGATCGAGTGTCGTGATCGCGGCGCCTAGCCGGCGTAGTTCGACCGCGACGCGGGCGAGTTCCCGAGTCGCCCGGCGCACGGTGCGGAGGTCGGCGATCTGGCTCCCGATGTGGCAGTGGAGGAGGGTCAGGCGTTCGCCGAGGCCGGCGTCGATGAGTTGTTTCGTGGCGTCCAGGGCCTCCGCCACGAACAGGCCGAACTTCGACCCCAGCCCGCCCGAAGCCTGCCAGCGCCCGGCGCCCGGGCTGGAGAGCTTGACGCGAAGCCCGAGATTTGTTGTGACGCCGAGCCGGTCGCTCAGGCGCAGGATTTCGTCGAGTTCCTCACGCCGTTCTATGATCGGGGTGATCGGCCGACCCATGCCCGCGGCGAGCAGGACAGTTTCGAGATATTCGGAATCTTTGAAGCCGTTGCAGACGATCGGTGTGCCCGGGGTGTCGCCGGTCCACGCGAGGACGGCGACGAGTTCGGGCTTTGAGCCGGCCTCCAGCCCCAGTCCGAGTCTCGGCGCCAGCGAGCGAATCCGCTCGACCACGCTGCGGTGCTGGTTCACTTTTATCGGGTAAATGCAGGTGTACGCGCCGCGATAGCCATGCCTGGCGATGGCTTCGTCGAAAGCGCCCCGGATCACGGTCGCGCGGTGTTCGAGCAGTTGCGGGAAGCGGATGAGCATCGGCGTGCTCAGGCCGCGCTCGCGCAGTTTCGCGACCGCGTCGGCGAGGACGATCGCGCGCGAGGGATCGCGTTCGGGCATGACGGTCAGGCGCCCGGCGTCGTCGACACCGAGATACCCGTCGCCCCACGCGGGCACGCCGAAGAACTCCGCGCCTTGCTGCGCGGACCAGCGAAGGTCTGTCGAGCGGGGGGCGGCGGGGGCGTCGGCGGCGCGATGATTCACTGCTCTAAACATAGCGGGCGGGCGCGGAGAGGGATTCAGAAACCCGGCGTGATCGTGACGGTCACACGCGCGCCGGTCGCCGGGTCCGTGAACCCGAGAGCCGTCGCGGCAAGCAGCATCCGTCCGCCCGGCTCGCGGCCGGCGCCGTAAAGGTCGTCCCCGACGATCGGGCAACCGAGGCCGACCGGATCCGGCGTCGCCGCGGCGAGGCGGATCTGGTGCGACCGGCCCGTGATGGGCGTGAACTCGATTCGCGTAAATGCCCCGCGCTCGGCGTCACGGGATGTTTCAAAGCCCGGGGATGAAATCCCCGGTCGCGGGGCGCCGGTGTTGACGATGCGCCATCCGGTCTGCGCGAGTTTCCCCCGGGTGTCGTCGATGAGCTGCCTGGGGCGGTTGTCGATGTCGAGACGCTGGCGGAGCGAAACGACGCCGGCGGATTCGGCGGGGGAGCCCGCGACGACCGCGATATATGTTTTATTCACGGTGCGGCGCGCGAACTGTTCGGAGAGCGCCCGCTGGGCGTCCGGCGTGAGCGCGACGAGCATCAGCCCCGAGGTGTCCATGTCGAGCCGATGCACGACCATCGGCCCCCGGGCGCGGGGGAACATCGTCGCGACGCGCGCGACGGCGCAATCGGCGCGATCAGGCCCTTTCCCGGGAACGGAGAGCATCCCCGCGGGCTTGTCGATGACGACCCACGCAGCAGAGGCGCGGACCACAGAGATGTCACTGGAACGGGGGGCGGTCACGCCGGTTCTATGCCGGGCGTCGGCGGGGCGTGGAACTGCTGGCCGGGCGTCTGCGGCGTTGTGAGGATCACGTCGAAGGGTCGGCGATTGAGAAGTTCCTCGCCGGACCAGACGGTGGCCCAATGGCGTCCGGTTTTTTTAAATATTACATTTCGGAGTTGCACGCCGTGATCGAGGATGGTGAGCGGGCTGGGGATCTGGTGCATGCCGCGGATCTGGACGAGGGCTTCTCCGTCGTCCTGCTCGATCTGGAGGCGGACCTCGACGGAGCCGCGGCCGTTGGTCAGCGAGAAAAAGACCGCCATGCTTTCCTTGTGAGGGAGCGACTCGGCGGCGAGGCGGTTGAAGACGCCGATGAGCGCGAGTTTGCCCGTGACGCGATCCTGGATGATCTGCTCGCAGACGAGGGCGCTGGTGCAGATCGGGGATTCGACGCCTGGCTCGGGCATGTCGGCTCCGGGGTGGTGCGGCTCTCCGAGCCTTGAGTTGGACTGCCGCTCGCGCGGGAACACACGAACCCCGCGCCCGGCGTGCTTGCAGTGGGCTGGGCGTTTGAGCCGAGCGACCGGGCCGCGATCAGCGTTTTGAGAACTGGAATCGTCGGCGTGCGCCTGACTGGCCGTACTTCTTGCGTTCGACCTCGCGGGAGTCGCGGGTGAGGAAGCCGTGCTCGCGGAGCGTGGGTTCGAGGTTGGGGTCGAAGTCCTTGAGGGCGCGGGCCACGCCGAGCAGCAGGGCGCCGGCCTGGCCCATGTACCCGCCGCCGGTCAGGCGGGCGTAGACATCGACTCGGCCGAGGGTGTTGGTCTCGCGCAGCGCCGCGACGGCGTCGCTGCGGTCGCGCGCCTCGGTGAAATATTCGTTGATGTCCTTGTAGCAGGAATCCGCGTTCTTCTTGCTCAGCCGCTTGACCTGGATCTTGAACACGCCCGTCCCGGGACGCAGACGAACCCGCGCGACCGCGGTCTTGCGACGCCCCGTCCCCCAGAACCACGGACTGGAAGGCGTCAACACCCGGCTGGGCTTGGCCTCTGGGATCGCGACGGTCTCGACGGCGTTCGTCTCGGTCATATCGACCATGGTGCTCGGCTCCGGAACTCGGTCTTGGACTGGAAAGAATGCTGAATGCTGGAACTATCTGAACGATCAGGCGGGCATCGGCTCCGGGCGCTGGGCCTGGTGCGGGTGAGTCGGGCCTTTGTAGACCTTCAGTTTCAGGATCATCTGCCGACCCAGGCGGTTCTTAGGCAGCATCCGCCGGACCGCGTCCTCGAACACGATCTCGGGCCGACGGGCCAGCAGGCTCTCGTACGTCTCCATACGCTGGCCGCTGGGATACCCGCTGTAGGTCTTGCGGAACTTGTGCTGGGCCTTATTACCCGTCAGGACGATCTTCTCGGCGTTCGTCACGACGACGTAATCGCCCGTGTCGACGTGCGGCGTGTACTCCGGGCGGTGCTTGCCCATCAGCACCGTCGCCACCTCCGTCGCCAGGCGACCGAGACGCTGACCCTCCGCGTCGACGTGAAGCCAACGCTGCTCGAGGTCGCCCTTCTTTGCAAAGTATGTCTGACGCATGGCTCGGACCCGTCCCAGATATTGCCCGATCGGCGGGCGGGGTTGACACGATCACCGAACCCGCAGTTGTCGGCCCGGTCGGGGACGGCAACGGCGGGCCTTGAAGCCCTCCACGCCGACGGCTCGATCGGCGCGGCGGCCCGGGGCCCGCTCGATCGCGGGCGACTAGGCCGATACTCGGAGCGCCCGGACAATGCCCAGCGGATTCAGCCGCCCGGCCCGGACGCGAACCGCACACGATACCAGCCCCACGGCGCCTGTCAATGCCCCCAGCCACGGTGCTTAACGCGCCTTGTCTGTAAAGACCAAGAGCATGGAATCCCTGGGCTTTGGGCGTTGTTATTGAGGGCATCGCGCGGGTCGAACTCAACGTCGTACGAAACGAAAGTTGTGATTTGTGCGGTTGTT
>CAZTEE010000020.1:0-15739 GCA_964611775.1 uncultured Phycisphaeraceae bacterium
CCCAAGGGTTGGGCTGTTCGCCCATTAAAGCGGTACGCGAGCTGGGTTCAGACCGGCGTGAGCCAGGTCGGTCCCTATCTGTCGTGGGCGTTGCAGGTTTGAGAGGATCTTTCCCTAGTACGAGAGGACTGGGAAGGACACACCCCTGGTGATCCAGTTGGCGCGCCCGCGCCATCGCTGGGTAGCTACGTGTGGCAGGGATAACCGCTGAAAGCATCTAAGCGGGAAGCCTTCCTTGAGATGAGACCTGCGTGTCCGCCTTGAGCGGACGAGAGACCCCTGGAAGACCACCAGGTTGATCGGCCGCACGTGTAAGGGTTGAGATGCCCTCAGCGAAGCGGTACGAACGGTCGAGTGCTTGATCACGCCAACCAGGCGTCGTTCGAACGTCCAGCAATCGCCGGACTTCAAACACGCACGGTTCAACGCTCAAGACATCAGATTGACACATTCGCCTCAGCATCATCGACCGGGCGCCGGCCCCAACCCGCCGGCTCGCCCGGTCGCCGACGATCAATCCAATCCGTACATATCCGGCACGGGCGAAAGCCCGCGCCGGGGTTTGTCGGTGATCATTGGTCCGGGGTCACACCTGTTCCCATCCCGAACACAGCAGTTAAGCCCGGGCCGCCGATGATACTGCTTCGCGGGAAAGTAGGTCGTCGCCGACTCTCGGCCTTGCAAGGCTAAACACCTTGCAAGGCCGCTTTTATTCTTTGCCCTCATCACCGCATCACACTCTTCATCCCGGAAATCAACACGCACCATCCATTCCGTCCAAAATAATAAAACGCCCGCAGCGGCCATGACCCGCCCGGGCGTACAAACTCCATTATCCCGGCTATCCGATCGCCCGCCACCACCGTCGGCAGTCCCGATCAATCCGTCTCATCAAGCCGGATCGTCACAACCAGCCGCCGCGTCGAACCCGGATCGTCCACTACCGCGAGCGCAATCTCCTGCCCCGCGTTCGCGCTCAGGACCGACCGGATCGGGCGGCTGTCGACTGTCGGCAGTTCAAATGGGCCTCGCGCCTCGCCGACTCCCATAGGTTCCGGCTGACGACCAGCGCCGATCAACCCTCGCATCTCCATCTCGCGCAGATCGACACGCGAGATCATCCCTTCAGCGTCAACCCGCGAACGCCCGCCCGCGTCCGCAGCGCCCACATGGACGACCAGATCTATCCCGTCGTCAACCCGATCAATCTGCGGCTCGTAACCCATCCCTCCCGTCCCGACTACAACATTAATATCTGACGCATACGCATGAGTAGTCACCGACGCGAAACGTGTCGGCATCCGTCGGCGGATGATCTGGCTTATCTCGCGGGACGGTGTCCCCCACGCCGCCGGGTTAACCCTTGCGCCCGCTTGCGGCGCAGAGGACGCCTCGATCGAGTAAACCGCGATACGCACTACGAGACTCGGCCGGTACGCCTCATAAACCGCGTCGATCGCAGCGGCGAACGCACGATGCCCGCCCGGCTCCGCGTTGACACCGATCAGCCACGGGCCGATCGGGTCCGCGTCCAGACCCATCGCATCGGCCAGCTCACGCGCGATCGCAGCCGGTTCAAGAACCACCCGCGCCCGCGTCGGAGTAAGTTGCACAGTCATCGGCGCGGGCGCGACCGCACGCACTGTAGTGCGAGCCGATTCAGGCAGGAGGTCAGAAACGTTGTAAACGCGATACTCCATCCCCTCCTGCGCCCAGCAAGACCCCGCGATAATCATCGCGCTAGCTACAGGAGCGACGTATCGGCGGACTCTGAGTGTGCGTGTCATTTTAGTTACCTTTCTTGTGAGTTTGCCAGTTCCCGCGAGCCGGCGGGGTTCACGATCACCTCGCCGCGTAGGAGGAAAGCCACGAACGCAGCGCCGGGTTCTTCGCCAGGTCGTCGCGCAGCGCGCGGGCGGCGTCGGCGGTGTCCGGGTCGCGGTGAAGTTCTTCCAGCCGCTGGAACACCACCGGGCGGAGCATCGGCTCGTTCGACCAGACTCGGACGATCTCTAGTTGCTTCGCCGCCGGCAGCATCAGCAGCGATTCTCGGGCTAGTTCCGTCGAACGCATGTGCTCGCCGACGCGTGTCCACGTCTCGCTGTGCGCCGCGACCGGGCCGGCCGCGAGCTCCATGATCGCGGCGTCAACCCGGCCGGCGGCGAGCATCGCTTCGACCCGGCTGGCGATCAGTGATCCCGACGCCGCTTCGGTGAAGATCGCGGATTCTTCCGGCGCCGGCGTCTCCGCTCGATTGGACGCCGCCCGCGTCGCTCCCGGGATCGAAAGCACCACACTCCCGGCCGCGTAAGATTGTAAAGGTATTAAATTGTGTTGTTCGGCGTTCGCCTCGGCGATTAATTCAGGCGTGTCGCTGGTCGTGAATATCACGAGCCACACTGTCGAGGCGCCCACGATCGTCAGCAGGGCGGCCGCGGCAGCGACGCGGACCGCCGCAGTCATCCCGCCGCGTACGTCGCTATCGGAGTTAATCAGCAATATCGCGCGAGCCGCGTCGTCCGCCCGGCGCAGCGACTCGAGCCTGGCGCGCAGCGCCGCGTCGCGCATCAACGCCGAAGCCACATCGCGCGACTCAGCCGGCGAGGATTCCCCGTCATAATATCGCTGGAGCGCAGCGTCGTCGATGATTCCGCCATTGATGTTCGCCGCGTGTGTCATGATGATGCATCTTCCCCGAGTGAGTCCATCAGTCGGCGCCGGGCCGCGTGGACGCTCGAACCCGCGGCGCTCTCGGTCGTCCCCAGGGCCGCGGCGATCTCCGCGTACGACATCCCCTCGATCACGCGCAGCGTGTACGCCGCCCGCTGCATCGGTGACAGCCGATCCAGCGCCTGGCGGACGGAATCGAGCGTCTCGGCGTTCTCCGCGCCGACGCCGTTGTACGCGCCGGCCGCGGCGCGTGTCGGCGTCGAGGGTCTGAGCGTCCGCGCCAGCCGCCGACGCGCCGAGCGCTCGTTGTCGAGATGCACGCGCAGCAGCGTCGTTCGCGCGTACGCGAACTCGAACGGCGATCGGCCCGCGCGCAGACACCGCGCGATCGTCTCCTGCACAAGATCGTCGCAGGCGGCGGCCCGCCGGCCCGAGATCGCCCGCGCCAGCCGATGGAGCCGAGCCGAAAGTTCTCGCCAGGCGTCGTCCTGATCTCGGTCCGGGGTGCGCGGCGTCGGCATCGCAAGGCTCATCGCGAGGTCTCCGTAGAAACAAGACGCCGCGACGGCTCGGATGTCAACGGGATTCTCTAGAATCCGCCGTCGCCCGCACGCGATCAGCCCGCGACGGCCGGCCGGCGCGCGTCGAGTTCGGCGGACAGTTCCATGAAAAGCCGGAACGTCGCCCGGGCTGCCTCCAGGCAGCGGGATTTCTCGTCACCGGTCAGCGGCAGCGTGTCGAGCGATTCCTTGAACGCCGTCCACCGGCGGCGCTGCTCGGCGCCGTGAGGGTCGAGATAGCCCATCGCCAAGCCCGCTTCGAGGCCCAGCGACTCGCGGATCCGCTTCGCAACAACTTTATTCCCGTTCGTCGCGCCTTCCTTGACATACAGCACGCCGACGAGCGAGACCGGATCCCTCGCCGCGGCGTCGGTGATGAAGCCGGTGAATCGAACGGTCGCGTCGAGCGGAGCCGCGTCGCGCTCGGCGCCGAGGTCCGCGAGATCTCGGTCGATCTTCGCGAGCCGGTAGTGATCTTCGCAGAGCAGTTGCGCGACGCGAGGTTCGTTCGTCGCGGCCGCGCGGAGCAACGGCTCGAACGCCGCGTGCACGTGCCGGACCTGTTGTAAGAACGCGGCATATTCCTCGCGCGGCAGTTCCCCTTCGACCATCCGCTTCTGGAACGGCCCGGCCTCGGCGATGTCGTGCAGATCCTGCGTCCCCGTGCGCAGCATGAACGCGAATCCTTCGGCTGCCGGCGCGGCGGAATCGGACGCGTGGGTGGGCTGGTGAGCCATCGGTTGCTTCTCCTTCGATGCGATCGTATCTGAAATGTTCACTCTTAGGGATGCCGGCTCTCCGATCCGGTCGGCGACGCACTCGCCCGTCGAGCACAGCGGCCGGGTGCAAACCACGATCGGACGCCCGCCCGCGTCGCGGGACAGGCAGCCTTCCACGCGGAAGACGGTTTCGAAGAGGCGCGGGCAGAGGATCTCCGCGGGCGGGCCGTCGGCGACGAGCAGGCCGTCGTGCATCACCAGCGCGCGCGGGTAGAACCGCAGCGCGAGGTCCAGGTCGTGCAGCACGCAAACGATCGTCCTGCCCTCGCGGTTCAGATCGACGAGCAGGTGCAGGAGCGACAGCTGGTGCTCGATGTCAAGCCCGGTCAGCGGCTCGTCGAGGAGCAGCGCCCGCGGGTCCTGCGCGAGCAGCGTCGCCAGCCGGACGCGCTGCCGTTCGCCGCCCGATAGTTCCGCGACCCGGCGGTCGGCGAGATATTCGATCTCACAACGTTGCATAGCGCGACCGACGGCGACGGCGTCCGAGTGCGCGTCCCCGCGGAAGAGCGTGCGGTGCGCGTGCCGACCGAGCGCGACGTGATCGCGCACGGACAGGAGCGCGGGCGCCTCGGCATTCTGTGTGAGCAGCCCGAGTTTCCGCGCGAGCGTACGCCGGGGGATTGCGCGGATCGGTTCGTCCGCGATACGGACTTCGCCCGCGACCGGTCGGATGACGCCCGCGAGCGTGCGGATGAGCGTGGACTTGCCCGAGCCGTTGGGTCCGACGACGGCCGTCATAGACGCGGGATCGAAGCGCGCGGACACGCCGCGGAGCACGGCGCGGCCGCCGAGTTCTACATGCAGACCCCGCGCTTCGATGGTCATCGCAGCCAGCCTGTCCGAGTTAGTAAATAGATAAAATAGGGCCCGCCGATCAGCCCGGTGATGACGCCGACGGGCAGTTCGCTCGGCGCGAGCACGGTCCGCGCCGCGAGATCGGACCACAGCAGCAGCGCCGCGCCGACTACCGCCGATACCGGGATAACCATCCGGTTCGAGCCGAGCACTAACCTTACAAGATGCGGCACGACCAGCCCGACGAACCCGACAAGCCCGGCGACGCTCGCCGCGGCGCCCGCGAGGAGCGACGCGGCGGCGAACGCGAGAAGCCGGGTGCGTTCGACGGGTACTCCCATGGTCGCGGCGGCGTCGTCGCCGAGCTCGAGCACGCGGACGCGCGGCGTGAGCAGCGCGGCGAGCACGATCCCCGCGATCGAGTAGGGGAGCAACAGGCGGAGATGCATCCAGCCACGCCCGTTGAACGAGCCGGCCGACCAGAACATAAGTGCAGGGACGCGGTCGGCGAAGGCGGTTATCAGAACACCGATGACGGCGCCTAGCATCGCGTTGACCGCGACCCCGGCGAGGACCATGCGCACGGGCGAGGCGCCGCTGCCCGGCCTCCACGAGACGGCGTAGACGAAAATCGCCGAGGCCATTGCGCCCGCGAACGCGGCGATGGGGAGCATCCCCGCTGCGCCGGGCGCCGCCGCCAGCACGATCGTCGCCGCCATACCCGCCCCGGCCGTCACTCCGATGATGCCCGGGTCCGCCAGCGGGTTGCGCGTCACGCTCTGGAGGAGCGCGCCCGCGATCGCAAGATTACATCCCGCGACGAGCGCGACCAACGCCCGCGGCAGGCGCGCTTCGAGCACGATCCGCCGGAATGTTTCGTCCCCCGAACCCAGCGCGATCCGCGCGAGTTCGGCGATCGGAACATGCACAGCGCCGACCGCGAGTGACAGGATCACGCCGACGGCGAGCACGGCGAACGCGACCGCGAGGCCGATGCGAAGCCGGAACGATCGCGCCCGGGCGACGTTCGCTTGTCCGGCGGAGCCGACGGCGACCGGCGCGACTGTCACTGCACGCTCGCCCGAGCCGCGGCGACCGCGTCGGCGATCTGCCGGTACGCCCGGCGGACCTCGGAGCCGGGCCTCATCGCATAGAGATCGTCGCGGAGGAACACAACGCGACCGGTGCGCACCGCGGACAGCCCGGCCCAGAGCGGGTCGCGGCCGAGCATCGCCCGGGCGGACTCCTCCGGTCCGTGAAAAACAACAAAGAGTATATTGGGATCGCCGGCGATGACGGCTTCCATGCTCAGCGGCGCCAGGCCTCGGAAGACGCGGTGCGACTCGGCGCGATCGTTGATAAGCCGGCCGCCCGCGTGCTCGACGAGGTCGCCGAGATAACTCCCCGGGAGAAATGCGTAGAACGCGTGCGGCGTGCCGAAGATCGCCAGCGCGGAGACCGGCCTCGCGTCGGCGCCCGCGCCCGCATCGAGCATCTCAAGGTCTTCGATCAGCGCGCGCGCGGCGTCGGCGCGATCGACAAGTTCGCCCAGCGTCGTCAGATGCCGGCGGACATCTTCGAGAGAGTCGATGTCCATCTCGATCACGCGGGCGCGCGTCGCACGCTCGATCTGCGGCGTGAACTGAGCGTACACGCTCGATGTAATAACGATATCAGGAGCAGCGGCGATGAGGTGCTCTATGTTCGGGCCGGCGGCGTGGTCGATCGCGACGCGGGGGAATGCCGCCCACGTCTCGGGCGCCTCGCCGCGAAGGATCGGGACGGCCGCGGGACGGACGCCGAGCTCGATCAGTTGGTCCGCCGCGAACGGGAAGAGCGCGACGATGCGCGGGGTGGGGCGGCCCGGTTCGGCGGCCGAGATCAAGCCCGGCGCGCCGGCGTCCGTCACTCTCGTCGCCCACCCGAGTGTGGCGACGAGCGCGACCGTTACCGCGAGGGCCGACGCCGCGACGGTCGCAGAGCGCGGGTTGGAAATGATGAGTGACCGGATATCGCGCCAGCCGAACATGCAGAATCCCCTTTGGGTCCAACGATGCGACGTCGTCGCCCGCTTCCCGATTGGTTTGTCGGTCGGGGAGCGACGGGTCAGCACTATAGCATCGCTGAGACTGCGTCTCAACAAGCGGGAGTATCCGTCGGCAATGGTCCGGGCGTCGGGCCGATGGATCGGCCGTGCGGATCGGCACGGTCAGGCGAAGAGGTGCGACTTGGTCCGCGGGGAGTCGGCGTCGAAGTGTGCGAGCGCCTCCTCGACCGAGCGGAAGACGCGGGTAGCCGTCTCTGTGATGAACGGCGACGGGCTTTTCCGCGGTTTCCAGATGACGTACACGTCCTTGCCGTGCTCGAATGCGTGCTGGAGTTCGCGTTCGACGCCGCTGGACAGGCCGGGCGCCCCGCCGGGCAGTTCCGGGATATAAGAAACGATCATGTCCGACTGATCGATGAGTTTGAAGTCGCGCATGTAGATCTGCCCGTCGATGTCGCCGGCGATGTCGAGGATCTCGCGCACGGGGACGCGGATGGCGACGCCGTCGGGCGTGCGGGCCTCGACGAAATCGCGGCTTTCCTTGGCGGCGACTATCGCGCGCTCGAGCAGCAACTTTTCGTCGACATCGCCCGGGTCGAACGCGATGAAGCGCTCGGCGATCGCGGCCCGGAACGCGTCTATCTCCGCGAGCATGTCGGGCATGTCGGCGACGTGGCTCATGGGGAAGGACGGGTAGGCCTTGCGCGCTTCGGGTTCGAGGATCAGGCGGAGGAGCGTGCGGGTGTTCTCGTGCTCGCGGCCGCGGCTGACGATGCAGAACCTCCCGCCGGCGGCCTGGGCCATGAGTTCCGTCGCGAGGATTTCCTCTTCGCGCCAGACCATGCAGTCCTTGAGCGTGGCGTCGATGTCGTGCTCGCGGTGCAGGCGGTGATGGACGATCTCGATGTTGTCTACGAGGCAGACGAAGAGGTCGGCGCCTAGCCGGGTGGTCTGGTCGAAGTCGAACGCGCTGAAAAGCCCGTGACGCCAGCGGAAAGTCGCGTGTGTGTTGATGATGCTGTGGCGCTCGGCGCCGGCCTCGCCGATGACGCGGTTCATCACGCTGCGGCGGAGGGCCTGGAGGCGCGAGAGGGGGAGGTTGAGGATCCGGCCGTGCGGCACGTCCGGCGCCTCGGCGTACATCAGAGAGCCGACATGGTGGACCGCGATCGGCTCGCCGAGGTCCGCAGCGGCGCGGGCGACCCTGTCGAGGAACGGCCGCTTGTCCATCCCGACCTGCCCGGTGACGATTACTCTCATAGATCGCAAGGATAGCCCGCGTGGGTCGTGCCCCGGGGCCGCCGAGCGTGAAGAAACCGTGAAGGCGGCGTGAGCCGCTTCGTTTGAGCGTCTTGTGTGACTGAGTCGTATGGCGGTCGTGCCAACGACTTCGGCGGCTCGGGGCCGAAGTCGGTGCTTCGCGCGGGAGACTTCACACCGGTCCGCACGCCCGGCGTGGGAGCACCGAGTTCGGAGGTCCGAACTCGGTGGCACGTCGCTGTCGCCCGGCGCGAGGCCGGTGAACACTATTACGCGACACTTTCGGGGGATTCACGCCTTGCCGATCGCGGGCTTCACGTGAGCCAGGCATAGGTCTATCCGTGTGAGAACGCGATCGCGCCCGAGCAGCGCGAGCGTCGCGTCGATCGGCGGGCTGACCGTCCCGCCCGTCAGCGCGACACGCAGCGGCTGGGCGACCTTGCCCAGACCGATCGCGCGGGCGCCCGCGAACGATTCGATCACGTCGTGCAGCGGCTTCGGAGACCAGTCGGCGGTCGCGGCGAGTTCGTCACGCAAAGCCGTGAGCACCGCTGCGCCCTCGCCGTCGTTCTTTAGAAGGTTCTTCGACACCGCGGATTCGTCGAACGCGATCGCGCCGTCGTCCATCAAGAGGAACGCGCAGCCCGCCGCGGCGTCGGCAAAGGTTTTGGACCGCGGACGCATCGCCGCCGCCAGCATCTTGAAGGATTCGCTGATATCAGAAGTCGCGCCCGTCGCGGCGGGGACGTCGGGCGCGTGCGACGCGCACCATTCCCGCCAGCGCGAAGCGAACTCTCCGTCGTCCATCGCGGCGAGCGCGTCGGTGTTGAACGCGAGGAGTTTCTTGTAATCGAACCGGGCGCCGGTCTTGCCGATGCGCGACACGTCGAAACGCTCGGCGAGGAAGCCCATGTCGAACTTCTCGACGTCAGAGCCCGGGGACCAGCCCAGCAGTGCGATGTAGTTGCAGACGACCTCGGGGAGGTACCCGGCGTCGCGGAAGTCCTCGGCGTTGATCGGCGGGAGCGTCACCCCGAGAGCCGCGGCGAGGCGCGTCAGCGCCCCGCCCGACATCTGCCGGTTCTTGTCCGCGAGCCATTCGGCGAACTCGGCGGGTTCGGCCGTCCCCGCCGGCGGAGAAGTAATATTCCCTTCGCGGCAGGCCTGACGCACGGCGCGGTCCTTGTCGCGTTTAGATAGTTTGGCGCCGCTGTCGCCGACGATCAGCGGCAGGTGCGCGTACACCGGCGTGCGGTAGCCGAGCGCACGCTGGAGCATCACGTGCCGGGGTGTATTTGTAAGATGCTCCTGCCCGCGGACCACGTGCGTCACGCCCATCGCCTGATCGTCCGCGACCACGGCGAAGTGGTACGTCGGGAAACCGTCGGCCTTGAAGATGACGAAGTCGTCGACCTCGCCCGGCGCGGTGCGGACATCGCCGAGGACCTCGTCGCGCACGACGATCTCTTCCTCGGGCGCGCGGAAGCGGACGACGCAAGGCTCGGACGCTGCTCTGCGGAATCGTTCGTCGCGCGGGATGCAGAGGGCCGCACGGTTGTAGCGGAACGCGCGCTTCTCGCGCTTGGCCTGGTCGCGCATTGCTTCGAGTTCCGCGGGGGTCTCGAAGGCGTGGTACGCGAGGTCATTGTCGAGGAGTTGTGCGAGCGCCGCACGGTAGGAGCCGAGGCGCTGCGACTGAAAGAAAGAACCCACGCCGCGAGGATCGCGCGACTTGGAAAGATCGTCGGGGGCGGGCCCCTCGTCCCATTCGATCCCGAGCCAGGCGAGGCTGCGCATTATGCCGAAGACGCACTCGTCGCCGGTGTCGCGGGCCTGGTCGGTGTCTTCGATGCGGAGCAGGAAGTGTCCGCCGAGTTTTCGCGCGAGCGCCCAGTTGAAGAGCGCGGTGCGGGCGCCCCCGATGTGTAGGTGTCCGGTCGGGCTTGGGGCGAATCGGGTTACGACGAGTTGGTCGTTTGCGGTCATGTGGGGCGCATCCTAGCGGCGCCCCGGTGTGGGGCGTGTCAGGCGATGGCTTCGTAGGTGGTCAGGCGGGCGTCGGTGCGGGCGATTATGTCGCTGACGCCTTGCTGGTTGAAGCCTTTGTACCCGTCGTTGCGTTCGAGGTTTTCGAGGTGGCTCCCGACGGCGCCGTCGGAGAGGAAGCGGGCGGCCTCGGCGTCGGTGATCAGGCCGCGTCCCAGGAGCATCCGCACTCGCTTGTCTGCGACGGGCCATTGCTCGCCGCGCGTGAACGCCTGGCGCAGGAACGGGAAGTCGGTGAACGGGGTCATAACCTTATGCCCGGCGCCTTCGAGCGCTTCCGTCAGGGCCGAGTGATCGAACTGGCATTCGAGGTGGTGCATCCCGGCCTGAAGAACGCTCTCGCCGTGAAGCCCGGTCCAAAGCCCGATCGTCCCCAGAGTGTTGCGCGGCTCGAGCGGAGTGTGCGCAAAGTCACCCGCGAGTTCCTCCGGCGACAGATCCACATCCGCGAAGATCACGATCCCGGTGACGGGCTGTTCGAGCACCTGCGCACCCCAGCCCGCCTCGTGCCCGGCGTAGAAACGCTCGCGCAGCCCGAACCCGAGTTTCTCCAGGATCGCGATCAGGCTCGTGAAACGCTCACGCGAGCAGCGGAAGGTGTGATGGTCGTGGTTCGCCCAGCCGAGTCCGAGCCGATCCTGCCTGGCAATCTGCCAGCGGGCAGCGGTGTTGCGGCGTTCCCAGAAGTCGCGCTCGGCGCGGAAGAAGAGATCGCACACGAGGTCCGTCCCGTCGTGCCCGGGCGCGGAGAGTTCCTCGATCGCTTCGTCCACCAGCGCGCGGACGTGGAGGAAGCCCTGCTCGTCGGTCGGCCAGTCACGCCGCCGACGCCGGAATGTCTCCATGTGGCGCAGGGCCGCGACGGATCGGCGGTGATCGGCCATCGGCTCGGCGAAACCGATGTAGCCGTGACGCTCGACCGCTACAAGTTCCGTGTTGTCGCTGCGGAACGCGACCGCCCGGCGCAACGGCGCCAGCGGCTCGCCAACAATCGGTGAGTCGTTCGGCACGTGCCAGGCCGCCAGAAAATCGCTCACCCAATCGACCTTGATCCCGATCTGCACCAGCGGGCCGTCGCCCAGCAGCACCCGCGGGAACACGCCCCCGCCGTGCAGATACCGCTGCGACGCGCCGACCGCCGGGTGGTGCGTGAACCCGACAGAGACGAGCCGATCTATCGTCTCGTCGGACTCAGGCAGGCGGATGTAGTCGATCCAGTCCTTGAACCGCGTCGAGGTCTCACGCAGCATCCGGTCCGCGAGCAGGCGCGAACGCGGGCAACGCGCGAGAAACCTCTCGACGCACTCGTCAACAAACGCCTGAGCCGCGGGCTGCGGCTCCCAGTGGAACTGCGGCGGGCTTTCCTGTGTCTGCGGCATGGCTCGGGTCCGGGTGTAGTGATAAGTTCTAATCTAGTCGCGCAGGACGGCGTGGACATTCCCGTGGCGTCCGAGTTTGTCGCGTCCCTGAAGGGCGATCAGTTCGATGAGGACGGTCACGCCGACGATCTCGGCGTCGAGTTTCTCGACGAGTTCGCAGCATGCTTTCATTGTCCCGCCGGTGGCGAGCAGGTCGTCGACCATGAGCACGCGCTGCCCGGGCTGGATCGCGTCCTGATGGATTTCGACGCGGTCGGCCCCGTACTCGAGCCCGTACTCGATGCTGTGGATGGCGAGCGGGAGTTTGCCGGGCTTGCGGATCGGTACGAAGCCGGCGGACAGCGCCTGCGCGATCGCGGTGCCGAATATAAAGCCCCGGCTCTCGGCGCCTACGACGAGATCGATCCGGCGCCCGCGGAAGGGGTTGGCCATGAGTTCGACCGCTAGCGCCAGCCCCGACGGGTTGCCCAGCAGCGGGACGATGTCCTTGAAGACGATGCCGGGTTTGGGGAACCCGGGCACGTCGCGGATCATGCTGCGGAGTTGTGTCAGGGGGTCGGTCATGCTGGAGGCGTCAGATGGCGCCGCCGGATTGGTGGAAGCGTCGGGCGACGGCGGCTTTGGCGCGGGCCCGGGCGCGATCGCGCTCGACCTGCGCCATTTCCGAGCCGGATTGCGGCTTGCGCGCGGACGCCTCGGCGAGTTCGGCTTCGGACTCCTGAAGAGAGAGTTCCTCAGCGGCGATGGCGCGCTCGGCAAGCAGCGTCAGCGCCGAGCCGGTCATCTGCGCGAAGCCGCCCTCGACGAAGAACGAGCGCGACCCGCCCTCGATAAAGCGGATCCGGAGTTCGCCCAGCCCGAGTTCCGCGACGAACGGCGCCCGCATGGGGAGCACCCCCGCAGACCCGTCGTGCAGGGGCAGGATCGCCTCGACGGCGTCCTCCGAAAAAACCCGGGCCTGGGGGGTGATGAGCGTGCAATTGAAACTCTGGCTCGCCACGTCGCGTGCTCCGTCGGGGGGTGCTGGGTCGGGAGCGGGAGTGTACCGCAGCGGGCGTCGCCGGGCGATCCGCCGGCGACCCGGCCGACCGGGATTTGATCGCGGCGACTCGGGCGGGGTTCAGGCTGGTTTCAGGCTGGTTTCAGGCAGGTCTCGGGCGGGTTCCGTGCGGATTCAGGAATAGACCGGCCCGCTCGGCTGTTCCAATCGGCGTGGCGGCGGAACCGCCCCGAAAGAAGGTTTCGTGATCCTTGTGTTTTCTTCAATGATCGTCGCGGGCATGGCGCTGGTCGCCGGGTACCTGCTCGGTTTCAGCCACGGCGTGCACACCCGCCGGAACTGAGCCCGCGCCGGTCGAGCGCCGACCGCCGCGACTACCTTCCGCGCCGACCCGCCGGCGGAACCCCGTCGCGGGCGCCCGCCATCGCGCGCCGGAGCAGTTCCTCGACACGCTCGTCGATTACGCGGTCGCGATCGGCTTCGGCACGGCCGATCCGCTCGCGCGATGCGTTCAGCCCGCGCTCGGCGCGCTCGAGCATCAGCCGTTGCTCGCGCAGCCGGCTGTCGATCTGCGCAGCGACGATCTCGCGGACCTCGGCCCGGGCCCGGCTCGCCGCGTCGGCGTCCGAGGCGACCGTCGCGTCGACGAAACGCCTGCCCGCGATCATCGCGCGCCGGTCCAGCGCGTATTGCTCGGCGCGCAGACGGAACACGCCCGGGTCGCGTTCCATCAGGTCCGCCATCTGCCGGACGTTATCGTCCCCGCGCAGACGCTCGAGTATGCGCTGACGGAACTGCTCGGCCTGTTCCGGGTTTCGCTCGGCTGCGGCGCGCCAGCGCTCGTGCAACTCGGGATTAAGTTCACGAAAGACGCGCATCAGCCGTTCGGGATCGGGCGCGTCGTCGTCGCGCCGGGCGCCGTCGGCGAGCGCGCCGCGGACTTCCTCGAGCGGAGCGCCCGCGTCCAAACGATCGAGGGCCCCAGCGAGCCGGGCCCGCTGCGTTTCGAGCCGATCGATCATCCGTTCGATCGTGGCGCGCGCCTGTGCGCGGTCGTCGGTCGCGGGCCTTGCGCCCTCACGCGCCCCATCACGCGCGCCGTCACGCGCACCGGGCCGGGCGGGCTGCGCGACCGCGAACGCCGCCGCCGTCAGCGCCACGAACAGCGCGATTCTTCCCGCTGCGCGCATCACAGCACCTCCATAATATCAGAAAGGTCCGGCGTAGCGGGCCACGGCGATGCCAGCGCCGCTTCCAGCGTGCGCAGCGTCTCCAGCGTGTCGCGGATCGTCTCCATCGCATCGCCGTCGTTCGTAGGCGTGACCGCCCCGCCGAACCAGTCATCGAGTTCCTGCTGAAGCGAAGCGAGTTCGACCGCGACGCCCACCGACCCCTCGCCCCCGGCGCCGGGCTGCGCGAGCGGGTTCACCATTACGAACACGCCGACACCGACGAGCGCGACCACCGCCGCGACCGCCATCGGCGCAACTCGCCTCCATCTCGGCGTCACATCGACGATCACCGCGGACGGTCGGCGCCGACTTTCGATCCCCGCGAGCACGCGCGACTCGAAGCCGCGGTCCGGCGCCGCGCCGAGCGTTCGCGCGTGCGCGTCGAGCCTGGCTTCGAGAGCCGCGTCCTCTGGCGATCGCGCCGGGCGGGGGAACTCGGAATCGCTTCGGGTGTTGGTCATGGTCGTCTCTCGGGGTAAGGTTATATTCCTGGCTCAGTCTTTCGGATGTTCGCCCGTGTCGAGGATCGCGCGGAGTTTCCGTAGCGCCCGGTGATGCCGCGCGAGCACTGTGCCCAGCGGCTCGCCCAGAGCCGCGGCGATCGCGCGGAATTCAAGCCCGGCGTGATGGCGCAGTTCGACCACCTCGCGGTCCGCGTCTCCGAGCAGCGCGAGCGCCCGACGCAGCGATTCGACGCCCGGGCCGGCGTGAGTCTCACCGTCGTGCGCGCGATCGTCCGCCGTCGCGCGTCGCGAGCCGAACTCGGCGTCAGCCCGGCGCAGCATCGCGCCGCGCCGCTTCGTCGCCCGCCGCTCGTCGCGCAGCCGGTTCATCGCCATGCGGAAGAGCCAGGCTTCGAATCGGCCTTCCTCGCGGTACCTGCCCGCATCGAGATGTTCCGCCAATGTGACGAACACGGACTGAGTTACCTCCTCGGCGATGTTCGCATCGCCGACACGCGCACGGACGAGCGCATAGACCCGGCGTGCGTAGCGATCGACAAGGAGCCGCCAGGCGTCCTGATCGCCCGCCGAGGCCCGCTCCACGATCGCCGCAGCGACGTGATCGGGCGCCGGTGGTGGGTCGGCCTCGTGCTCCGCCGTCGCCATCGCCCGCATACTCCCTGACAACGCCCGAGCGGACGCCGTATTGCCGGCCGATAATCTCTGAGTGGACCGACGCGAAGCCTATCTCCGCCGCGCCTGGCGCCTCGCCGCCCTGCCCCTTGCCTTGTTCCTCGGCGCCTGCGCCGGTCCCCGCCCGGGCCGACGCCGCCTTGCGACGTTGCCTCGCCCGCCGACCCGACCTCGAAAGCCTGCCTCTCGATCGGCTCGATCGCCTCGTCATCCAGGAAACCCGATCGGTCGCAGCCGCCGCGACGACGCCGAAACCGCGCTCCGTCCTAGCCCGGCTGCGCGATCGCCACCAGCGCCGTAGCCGATCCAACGCGCACGACGCCGGGCCGGCATCGCAAGCATCGTCGCCGCGGCCCGACGCATCGCCACTCCCCGCCGCGGCCGATAGCGCCCTCGCCGCGCTCGCCGACCTCCCGGCCCAGCAGCGCGAGGCGTGGGTCCTCCGCGCCCTCGACGCCGAGAACGAGATCGACGCGAGCAAAGCCATGGACTGCTCGCGGACGGCGCTCGCCAGGCACCTCGAACACGCCGAGTCCGCGATGCGCGAGGTGTTGGGCGATACTTACGACGCCGCGCTCGCCGCGCTCCGCGCTCGCGCCGAGACATTCGACCCGTCGCCCGCCGTCGCCGCGGCCAGCGACACACGCCGACTGCGGCGAACGATCCGGATCTTAATTGCGATCGTTGTACTTACGATGCTTATAATCGCCGCCGCGTTAGCCCTGCCACGCCTGCTCGGCCCGTAAACGCCACGGTTCGCGGGGACGCACGGGCGCAAACAGTGGCACGGGCGTCCCGCCCGTGCATCGGCGCAGACCCTGACAATCGCTGCGCT
>CAZTEE010000021.1:0-15475 GCA_964611775.1 uncultured Phycisphaeraceae bacterium
TCGGTGCGGCAGAGACCGACGCCCTCGGCGCCGAACTCGCGGGCGCGGCGCGCGTCGGCGGGTGTGTCGGCGTTGGCGCGGACGCGGAGGCGTCTGCGCTGGTCGGCCCACTTCATAACGGCGGCGAAGTCGCCCGATAGTTCGGGGTCGCGCGTCTCGACCACGCCCGCCATGACTTCGCCGGTCGAGCCGTCGAGAGATATAACATCCTCGCGCCAGAACGAGCGCTCGCCGATCGTGAACCTGCCCTGGGCGGCGTCGATATGCACGGCGCCGGCGCCGGCCACGCAGCACTTGCCCCACCCGCGCGCGACGACCGCCGCGTGCGAGGTCATCCCGCCCGTAGATGTAAGAATCCCCGCCGCCGAGTGCATCCCGTCAACGTCCTCGGGCGATGTCTCCTTGCGGACGAGGATCACGCGCTCGCCCGCGGCGGCGCGGCGGACGGTTTCCTCGGCGGTGAAGGCGGGCTTGCCCACCGCCACGCCGGGCGACGCGGGCAGGCCCTGAGCGAGCACGGTCGCGCGCTCCTTCGCGGACTCGTCGAATCGCGGGAGCAGCAGCTGGATGATGTCGCCGGCGGGGATGCGTTTGAGCGCCTCGTCGATCGTCAGCCGCTTCTGCCGGACCATGTCGCGGGCGATCTTTACAGCGGCGAAGCCGGTGCGCTTGCCGGTGCGGGTCTGGAGCATGAAGAGCTCGCCGCGTTCGACGGTGAACTCGATGTCCTGCATTTCGTGATAATGGTTTTCGAGGGTTTTTTTTGCTTCGAGAAGTTGGGCTTGAACACGGCGGTTCCACGCGGCGAGTTCGGAGATCGGCCTCGGGGTGCGGATGCCGGCGACGACGTCCTCGCCCTGCGCGTTGACAAGGAACTCGCCGTAGAGCGCGTCCTCGCCGGTCGAGGGGTTGCGTGTGAACGCGACGCCGGTGCCGGAGTCGTCCCCGGTGTTGCCGAAGACCATCGCCTGAATGGTGACAGCGGTGCCCGTCAGGCCGGTAATATTATTTATCTGCCGATAGCGGACGGCGCGCGGGGTGCTCCAGCTGCGGAAGACGGCTTCGATCGCGAGGCGGAGTTGTTCGTAGGGATCCTGGGGGAAGGGTTTGCCGACCCGGCCGCGACATACGTTCTTATATGCTTCGCAGAGTTCGGCGAGGCCTTCGGCGGGGACGGCGGTGTCGGCGGCGGCGTTGTAGCGGCGTTTTACGGTGTCGAAGGCGTCCTCGAAGTGGTGGTGCTCGGCGCCCATGACAACATCGCCGAACATGTGGATGAGCCGGCGGTAGGCGTCGTAGGCGAAGCGCGGGTTTTCGGTTTGCTTTGCCAGGCCGATGACGGCTTCGTCGTTGAGGCCGAGGTTCAGGACGGTGTCCATCATGCCGGGCATCGAGACGGCGGCGCCGGAACGCACGGAGACGAGCAGCGGGTTGGACGGATCGCCGAAGCCTTTGCGTGTAAGTTTTTCGATTACTCTGATCGCGGCGCGCACCTCGTCCATGAGATCGGCGGGGAGCGCGCGATGCTCGTGGTAGCGGGCGCAGACCTCGGTGGTGATGGTGAACCCGGGTGGTACGGGGAGGCCGATGCGGCACATCTCGGCGAGGTTGGCGCCCTTGCCGCCGAGCAGCGGTTTCATGGATCCGGCGCCGGCGGCGTCACCGCCGGAGAATGGGTAGATCGAGCGACCGCCTGGGGCGCGACGCTTCTCGGGCCGACGGACGCCGCCGGACGCGCGGGTCTTCTTAGAAATTTTTTTATTGTTTATTTTCTTTTTCACGTCTGGGCATGCTGGCCGCGAGCGCGGCGGTCGGCGTGGCGCGTGTCCCCCTGGCGTCGCGGCGCTCGCTGCGCGACGCGGGAACGAGTGTACCAAGCGGGCGTCGGTTCGATGTTCACCCGGTGCGCTATCATGACGCGCGGATGCGGGGACTTTCTGACAGCGCGCACTTGGATCGTCCGCTCGCGTGGACCGCGACACCGGGCGATGTCGTCGCGTGCTGGCCGGGGGATGTGCCGCTGGTCGCGCTGATCTCCGGCGACGCCGAACTCACCGGTACGGGCGGCGGATCGCGCGGCGATTCGCGCGGGCGGTGGTCGATCCTAGCGTCACCGGGCGAGCGTGTGACTACCTTGCGCGAGTTCGAACTCGCTTTGTCGCGCGGACCGGGCGCCGCAGCGGGGTCTGTCGGCGGCGCGCCGTTCCGCAGCGGATGGATGGGCTGGATCGGCTATGACGCGGGCCGGGTTATCGAGCCGCACGCGCAGCGGCTGACGGGCGTGACGCCGGATGATCGCGGCTGGCCGGAGTTGTGCATGGCGCGCTGCGCGGGGGCTTATGTCCACGATGCGCGCGAGGGGCGCTGGTTCGCGTGCGGGGAATCGGCGTCGCTACCTGAAATAGATTTCACGCTACCGATCGGAGCGGCGGGTGTGACGGTCGGAGAATTTTCGTCGGACCTGCCGCGCGAGGTTTACGAGGCGATGGTGTCGCGGGCGGTCGGGCATATCCACGCGGGCGATGTGTTTCAGGTGAATCTGGCGCGGCGGCTCAGCGCGTCGGTGTCCGGCTCTTGCAGGGCGCTGTTCGTGCGGGCGATCGAGCGGATGGCGCCGGGGTACGCGGCGCTCGTCGAGGGGCCGACGCCGGGCCGGGCGGTGGTTTCGCTCAGCCCGGAGTTGTATATAAAGTTTGATCCGCGGGATCGGCTGGTTGTGACGAAGCCGATAAAGGGGACGGCGGCGGGGTCGGCGCCCCTTGAGGGGCTGCGCGCGAGCGAGAAGGACCGCGCGGAACTCGCCATGATCGTGGACCTGATGCGCAACGATCTCGGCAGGGTGTGCGAGTTCGGCTCGGTGCGCGTGGCTGAGGCGCGGGAGATCGAGCGGTTCGGGTCCGTCGATCCGGGCGCGGGGGTATGGCACGCGTCGGCGAAGATCGAGGGACGGCTGCGGCGTGGGTCCGGGGTTATTGATCTGCTGCGCGCGTCGTTCCCGGCGGGTTCGATCACGGGGGCGCCTAAGGTTCGCGCGATGCGGATTATTGACGAGATCGAGCCGGTGCGGCGTGGTCCGTACACGGGGGCCGTGGGGTTCGTGGACGACGCGGGCGGGTGCGTTTTTAATGTTGCGATCCGGACCGGCGCGGTGACGCCGACCGGGAAATCCGCGGGCGGGGTCTGGGCGAACGCATCGGGCGTGCTGGATTACTTCGTGGGCGCGGGGGTGGTGGGGGACTCGGACCCGGCGTCGGAATGGGAGGAAACTAATATGAAATCGGCGGGGTTTGTCGCGGCGGTTCGGTCGCTGGCGTCGGCGGGATCGGCGGCGGTGATGGCTTGACGGGGACGACGGGCGATCGCGGGACGGACGGGTATCGGCGGACGCCGGGCGCCGGGCCGACGATCCGCAGCGATATTGTCGAGGTTTATGTGTTCAGGATGACAGGCGGCGGGACGCACGGGCGGGACGCCCGTGCCACCGGCGTTGAGGTTGAGATTCTTCAGTTGCGTCGCGCCAAGGCGCCGATGCTCGGGGACTGGCATCCGATCATCGGGCACATCGACGGCGGCGAGTCCGCGGTCGCTTGCGCCCGGCGCGAACTCGCCGAAGAAATCGCGCTGATGGCGGGCGACCCGGCGTGGCTCGGGTACTGGCAACTCGAGCAGGTGCATCCGTATTACATGGCGGAGATCGACGCGATCGTGCTAAGCCCGCGGTTCGCGGCGCGGGTGTCGCCGGGCTGGACGCCGAAGTTGAATCACGAGCACGACGACGCCCGCTGGGTCGGGATCGAGTCGGTGCGCGAGATGTTCGTCTGGCCGGGTCAGAAGGCGGCGTGCAGCGAGATCGCGGATGAGATCGCGCGTGTCGGCTCGCTCGCGGGGGATCGGCTCGGGCTGGAGATGTCGCGTTCGGGCTGATGCAGCGGGAGCGGCGGTCGGGCCGATAGTTTGAGGCCGTGCGACCGGGTCACCTGATTGTTGTGTGCGTGCTGGCCCTGTTGTCGCTGGGCGTGGTGATGGTGCATTCTGCGGGGCTGAGCGTCGGCGACGGCCGGGCGATCTCGCTGGGTGCGTTCCTGCTGTCGAAGCCGACGATGTACATGGCGCTGGCGATACTGGCGCTGGGCGTGGGGTCGGTGACGCCGATCCGTGGGATGCTGGAGTCGCCGAGGGTCTCGCGCGGGCCGGCGTGGCTGCTGATCGCGGCGTTCTGCCTGTGTGTGCTCGTCTACGTCCCGGCGCTCGCGCGCGAGGTCAACGGCGCCAAGCGCTGGGTCGGCGTGAGCGTGCCCGGGTTGGGCATGCTCAGTTTTCAGCCCAGCGAAACAGCGAAGTGGGCGTCTGTCGCGTTCGTGGGGTGGTTCGGAGTCTGGCGTGGCGAAGGGATACGCCGGCTCGTCGGCGGGCTTGGGCTTGGGCTGGCGCCGATCGCGGCGATCGCGGGTTTGATACTGCTCGAGGATCTCGGGACAGCGGTGCTGATCGGGGCGGTGGCGGGACTCGTGCTGCTGGCCGCGGGGGTCCGGTGGGCGTATGTGATCGCGCTGGCGCCCGTGGGTCTTGGGGTAGTGGCGGTGGGGATACTGGCCGAGCCGTACCGCATGCGCCGGCTCGCGGCGTTCGTCGATCCCTACGCCGACCCCGCCGGGTCGGGCTATCACGCCATTCAGTCGATGGCCGCGGTCGCGGGCGGGGATGTATTCGGCCGGGGGCTGGGCTTCGGCATACGAAAGTTCGGCTATGTCCCCGAGGATCAGACGGACTTCATATTCGCCATCATCGCGGAGGAACTCGGCTTCGCGGGCGCGGGGCTGATCGTCGCGCTCCTGCTGACGCTTCTATGGGCCGGCTGGGCGGTCGCTGTGCGGGAAGAATCTCGCGCGATGAGGCTCTTCGCATTCGGCGTGGTCGCGACGATCGGCGTGCAGGCGACGATCAACCTCGCAGCAGTCACCGGCCTCGGCCCGACGAAGGGGATCGCGTTGCCGTTGGTCTCGTCGGGCGGGACGGGGTGGATCCTCACCGCGGCGGCGCTGGGCGTCCTGGTCGGGATGGATCGGCGCCGGGCGCTCGAAGAATGCGCCCTGGAAAGCCCGGCGGGCGAGAGTTGACCGATCGGTCGTACATCTTCGCGGGCGGTGGCACCGGCGGGCACATCTACCCGGCGATCGCCGTCGCGGAAGAACTCGAGCGAGCGGCGCCGGCGACGCGGAGTGTTTTCGTGTGCTCGGACCGGGCGATCGACCGAGCCGTGCTGGCGGGGGCCGAGCGGGGGCACGTCGAGATCCCCGCGCGGCCGTTCGCGCTGACTCCGATTCGATTTATAAAGTTCGTGACAAAGTGGGGCGAGTGCGTCCGGCAGGGTCGGCGCGTGATCCGGGCCGAGCGGAGTGAAGGGTTCGAGCCGACGGTCGTGGCGACGGGCGGGTTCGTTGGGCCGCCGGTGGTTCAGGCGGCGCGGGCCGAGCGCGCCCGGGTGGCGCTAATAAATCTCGACGCGACGCCGGGCCGGGCGAACGAGTGGATCGCCCGCCGGGCCGACTTGGCGCTCTCGACATACCCGATCGCGGATCGGCCCGAGTGGTCGCCGATCGGTCCGATCGTGCGCGGCTCGGCCCGGGCGCCGGGCGATGCACGCGCGTGCAGATCCACGCTCGGGCTGGACCCGGTTAGGCCCGTGCTCGCTGTGCTGGGCGGCAGCCTGGGCGCGGGAACGATCAACGCGGCGTTAGTCGAACTGGCTCAGCGGTCGCCAAGCCCGCTAGGCGCGTGGCAGATCCTCCATCAGACCGGCGAGCGCGAGGCGGCGTCCGTGCGCGAGGCTTACGAGCGGGCGGGAGCAGTTGCGATCGCCGAGGCGTTCTTCGATCCGATTGGGCCGGTGTGGGGGTCGGCGGACCTGGTGATCGCGCGGGCGGGGTCGGGCACGGTCGCCGAGGCCTGGGCGAACTCGACGCCGACCGTGTTGATGCCTTACCCGTTCCACCGGGACGATCATCAGAAAGCGAACGCGGCGCCGCTCGTCCAGGCCGGGGCTGCCGTCGTGGTCGATGACGCCGCGGACGCGAATATCAACGCGGACCGGCTGGCAGCGGCGCTCTCTCAACTGACGCCGGGCGGTGCGGGGCTGGGTCGGCTGCGAGATTCCTTCAGGAAACTGGGGGTGGTCGATGGGGCGGCGACCGCGGCGCGGGCTGTCGGCGGCTTTTAGAACCCGTGCCCGGGGTGACGCCTGGTCCGATCCGGCGAAGTGGCGCGAGTGTTCCGATTACCCGGCGACCGCCCGCGGAGCGGTGCTAGACTCACGGTGGGATGGAATCCCATACGAACGAGCCGCGTCCGAGATCCTCGGACGCCCGGGCGGAGGGCCCGGTCGGCGCATCGCCGAGAGTGCGATGCATCCTCGCGTTGCCCGAGTCCGCGCCGCACACGCCGGCGGACCTGCGCGAAGCATTCTCCGCCCGCAACCTCGAAGTCCGGGAACTCGTCGGCGCCTTCCAGGCGATGGGGGCGCTGATGGATCTCGAGCGCGACGCCGGGGTCGCGGTAGCGCTCGTTGTGGTCGAGCCGACACTCTTTCCTCGTGGCCGATCCGGGGAACTTCTGATCGCGGCGGGTCGTTGGCGCCCGCAGGCGGCGCGATGGGTGTACGAACGCTCCAGCACGCCGCGCTTGAGCAAGTGGATCGAGCCGACCGAAACGCCGGCGGCGGAGGTCGCGAAAGTAAACGGGATCCGCGGCGCGCTGCGCGACGTCGCGGGCGCACCGACGCTCCGGCTCGCCGGGGAAGGCGATCCCGCCGGCCCGCGCCCGCCCGCGTCGAGCGACGAACTGACAGAAGAAGAACTGTCGATGCTGCTCGGGCGTGAAATCCCCGCGCCGCCGAGCGATAGGCCGGGAGCGAACCGCGATGAGCGCTGACGTGGTGCAGACCGATCACCCGCCGCGGGTTCTGCTCGTCGGTCGGAGCGAGATCGAACGTGATCTGCGTCGGCGGGCGGAAGTTGAGTTGTTACGTGCGCGTACCGCAACGGAAGCGATCGGCGAAGCCGCGCAGGCTCGGACCGAGGGCGAACCGGTCAGCGCGGTGCTAGTTGCGCCGGGCGCTCTGGACGAAACCGAGCGTGGCGCGTGGCGTGATTCGATCGCGCGGTTCATCGACGCGGCGCCGATCATCGACCTCTCGCCTGACCCCGACGCCGAGCGTGTGCTGGAAGGGCTGTCAGCGCTCGAACCCCGGCGTGAACCGGAGGCTGAGACGACCGCCGCCGCTGTGACCACGTCCGCGCCCGCGCCGGCGCCGCCGCTCGCAGCGGAAGAGTTGCCGACGACCGAACACCCGGCGTCGGGCGAACAGATCATTCCCGCGTCGCCGATCGATGCGCTGCTCGCCGGGGCTTCGCCGATCGAAGCAGCGCTCGAGCGCGCCCGGCTGAGTCTTGGTGACGAAACGATCTTTTTCATCGAAGCGGGGGTAGCGCCGCCGCCGGGGTCAAGTTTCGTTGCCCCTGTCAATCGTCGCGGCGTGTCGTTCGGCTCGGTGGTCGCGGTACAAACGCCTTCGGATCGGCTTGAGATTGTCGCGCGGGAACTCGCCGCGTGGCTCGCGCTCGAGCGTCAGCAGCATCAGCTCCGCGAGGCGGCGTTCAAAGACTCTCTCACGGGCGCCTTCAATCGGCGCTGGTTCGAGGAGACGCTCCCGCGCGCGCTCGACGCCGCCCGCGCCGACCGCCGGGATGTGACGCTGATGGTCTACGACATAGACGATTTCAAGTCGTACAACGACCGCTACGGGCACGCAGCGGGCGACGAGATCCTGCTTGAGACTGTCCGGCTGATGAGTTCGGTGATCCGCCCGACGGACCGGGTTTGCCGGATCGGCGGGGACGAGTTCGCGGTGCTCTTTGACGACCCCGCCGGGCCGCGTGCCGGCGCCGGTCGGCATGTCGCCAGCATCGCCCAGATCGCCGCCCGGTTTCAACGGCAGATCTGCGACCACCGATTCCCGAAACTCGCCGAGGACGCCCCGGGCACGCTCACCGTCTCGGGAGGGCTTGCGACGTTCCCCTGGGACGCCGGCGACGCGCGCTCGCTGATGGAACTCGCCGACGCCCTCGCTATCGAGTCCAAACGGCACGGGAAGAACGCCCTGACCTACGGCCCGGGGGCCCAGCACGCCTGCGGATGGACGCCGGAATAATCACTGCAAACCCTTGCAAAAAAGCATTTTATACGAATGCACCACGATCGGACCCCCATTCCGTCTCCGGTCGGGTTATTCGGCTTAGAAATATCGTTCCGCGACTCCCGGGAGGGATTCCCGCGACGACTAAGTTGGCCGACACTTGCCAAAGCCGCCCGGATCGGGAAGATATGCCTGTTCCGCTGGGGAACACGTCCGGCACACCCACCAACATTGAATCGGAGGCCCGTCGTGGAGGAATACGATCGGCTAAAACAGGCCGTCCACGAGATCGAAGAAGACCTGCGCAAGGCCGAGGGCGGGAACAAAGCCGCCGGCACCCGCGTCCGCAAGGCCATGCAGGACATAAAAAACCTCGCCCAGGACATCCGGAAAAAAGTCCTCGAATTCCGACCCGAGTGACACGCCTGGCCCGACCCGCCGAGACCCCATGACCCCCGCCGATACGCTCCAGTCCAAACCGCTCCGCGCCAGCCCCGAACCCTATTTCGATCTCTCCACGATCGACATGGGCGCGATGATGCTGTCACGCGCGGATCTCGAACGCTGGATACCCCATCGCGGCGTCATGATGTTCCTCGACGGCGTCATCTGGTATGACCCCGGCTTCTCCCGCGCCGTCGCCGTCAAGCACGTCACCGAGAATGAGTTCTGGATCGACGGCCACTTCCCGGGCAGGCCCATGATGCCCGGCGTGGTCATGGTCGAAGCCGGCGCTCAGCTCGCCTCCTTCCTCACCCGGGGCAGGCGCGGGGACGACCGACTCATCGGCTTCACTCGCATCGAAAACGCCGTCTTCCGAGGGCAGGTCACGCCCGGGTGCGATCTCCACCTCATCGTTCAGGAAGTCCAGTACAAGCCCAGACGCTTCATCAGCGACGTCCAAGGCTGGGTCGGCGACCGCTTCATCTTCGAATCACGCATCGTCGGCATGACACTCTGATCCCGCCCCCCCGCGATCCCGAATCCCACTGATCGCAATCCGTAGCCCAGGGATAAATCCCTGGGCTTTATCTATCACTCGCATTCACTACTGCGCCGGATCGACGTTTGTCTTTTCGCGGCCCGACGCGATGATCCCGCAATGCCGACGCCCGCCAGCCCGCATCCGATCCGCTTCACCCCGATCCTCAAGGAGAAAGTCTGGGGCGGGCGCCGTCTCGCCGGCCTCTGCAAGGCCCTGCCGCCCGGCGTGCTCATCGGAGAATCCTGGGAGATCGCGGACCTCGATTCGACAAGCCCCACCGGAGCGGGTGGTCACGCCGCCCATTCCATCGCCGCGATCGGCCCGCTCGCCGGGCGTTCTATCCGCGAGATCATGTCGCTCTGGCGTTCCGACCTGCTCGGCTCGGCCTCCCCCACTCCCGCCGGCGCATTCCCCTTGCTCATCAAGTTCCTCGACGCCGCCGAGAACCTCTCCGTGCAGGTCCACCCCAGCGCCGCCTACGCCGCGACCCACCCCGAAGCCCACCTCAAGCACGAGGCCTGGTGCGTCGTCGCCGCCGACCCCGGTTCTAAGATCTATCGCGGCCTCGAGCCAGGAGTCACCCGCGCCGACCTCGAAAAAGCCATCGCCGTCGGCGCCGTCACCGATCTGCTCCGCGCCGAGCCGGCCAAGCCCGGCATGATCCACCACCTCCCGTCGGGCGTCGTCCACGCCCTCGGCGCCGGCGTCCTCGTCGCGGAGATCCAGACCCCGAGCGACACCACCTACCGCCTCGACGACTGGGGTCGGACTGGCCGATCTCTGCACATCGAGGAAGCCCTCGCGTGCGCCTTCGACGACGCCGGCGTCCAGACCGTCCCCGCCGACCGCCTCCCCCCGCCCGCCTCCGATCGAATCGCCACCGAAGCATTCGCCATCGAGCGGTTCACGCTCGAGCCGGGCGCCGGCCGCGCGATCGGCGAACCCGCGTCCCCGACGATCCTGATGGCACTCGTCGGCGCCGGGACGCTCGAACCCGCCGACGCCGCCTTCGAACCTCTCGAACTCGCCGCAGGCGATACGACGCTGATACCCGCAGCGAACGTCGGCGTCCGATTCGTCGCGCGCGAGCGCTGCCGAGCGCTCGCCGTGACTATCCCCTGATCCCCCCGCAGCTCGCGTGAAAATGTCACGCGAGCGCCGAATACGCCGATAGAACAACAATGCCTTCGGAGCTCGGCTCGATCCTCAAACTCGAAGTACCCATCATCGTCGAGATCGGCGCCCGCGAACTGCCCGTCGAGGCGGTGCTGGCGCTCGCGCCCGGGTCCATCATCGAACTGCCCAAAGGCGTCGAAGAAGACCTCGAGATCAAGGTCAACAACAAACCCATCGGACTCGGTCAAGCCGTCAAAGTCGGCGAAAACTTCGGCGTCCGAGTCAAGTTCATCGGCGACGTCAAAGCCCGCATCCTCGCCCTCGCCGACAAGCCCAAAGAAGAAGACGACACCGACGCCGACGCCGAGGCGCTCGCCGCAGCCCTGCTCGCCGGCCAGGTCTGATCGCCCCCCCAGACGCCGCCGCCGCTCGCTTGTGCCCCGGCCTGCTATACGCAACACTTTCCGCACCGCAACCAGCCGACACGGAGGCGCCCGATGCCCGACGCCCCCAACATGCCGACCGACCCCGCCCACACCGGCGCGCCAACCCGCGCGCCGAAGTACCGCGAGATCACAGTCGCCGCGATCGTCTTCGGCGTCGTCGTCGGCGCGATCATGAACGCCGCCATCACCTACGCCGGCCTCAAGATCGGCTTCACCATCGTCGGCTCATCCATCGCCGCCGTACTCGGCTTCGGCGTGCTCCGCGGCGTCCTCCGCAAAGGCTCCATACTCGAAGTCAATATCGCCCAGACCATCGGCTCCGCCGTCAACACCCCCAACTCCGGCGTCATCTTCACCATCCCCGTGCTGCTCCTCCTCGGATCACAATATCACTTTAAGTTCGGCGACGAACGCTTCTGGCTCCTCACCGCAGCCTGCGTCGCCGGCGCGATCCTCGGCGGCGCCTTCATCATCCCACTGCGAAAACAGATGCTCGACGTCGATAGACTGCGCTTCCCCAGCGCCGTCGCCGTCGGCGCGATCCTCAAATCACCGGGCGCGGGCTTGAAAAAGTCGATCGTCCTCCTCGTCGGCATCGCGCTGTCGATGCTGATATACCTCCCCGTCGCCCTGCCCGGCATAAAACGCGTCGCGCCGCTGGAAGAACTCGATTCGCTCGTCGCGCGCGAGAAGATCACCGAGGCCGACGCCGCCCGGACGCGCCTGCTCAACGAATGGATGTCGAGTGAGTCCGCCCCCGCGGAGGTCGTCGCGCTCGGCCGGCTCGCCCACGAGAAAAAGACCGCTGCGGACGAAGCCGACCGCGCCGCAGCCGCTGCGGCCCTCGCCGACGCCTCGCGACCCGAGCACATAACCGACGGCGCCGCCGAAGCCGTCTACCTCGCTTCGATCAGCGCAACCGACTGGTCCGCGCTCCGCTCGCGCGCCGCCGGCTGGGCGCTCAAGCCGATGCCCGGCTACAGCGACCTCAACTGGCGCATCGCCGAGAAACGCGACGACGCCGGCGCCCTCACATACGAATCCGACCGCGACCGCAACGGCAAGCCCGACCTGCTCCTGACCGACGAGACCATCGACGTGGGCCGGTTCCTCGGCCTCCCCCCGCAGATGCTTCTTATGTTCGCGATCACGCCGCTGTCCCTCGGCGCCGGGTATCTCACCGGACGCGTCGGCCTGCTCGTGCTCTCCGGCGGGGTGCTCGCGTACATAGTCCTCACACCCGTCGCCCACGCGCTCGGCTGGCTCCCCGCGAACGTGACGGCCGTCCCGCATCTCGCGCCAGAGTTCGGCAGACTTACATTCAACCGCCCCATCGGGATCGGACTGCTCCTCGGCGGCGCGCTCGCCGGCGTGATCGCCTCGACCCCGGCCATGCGCCAGGCTTTTAAAAGCATCCTGATATCCGGACGCACCGGACGCGCATCGGACGAACTCGGCTTCAAAGTCATCGGAATCGCCGCGATCGCCGCGGTCGCGCTGCTCTTTTTCGCTCTCGAGTTCATCGCCGAGGACTCGACCGCCGGCCTGCTCGGCGGGTTGAACCCGCACCTCAAGCACCTCATCATCGCGCTCATCGGCGCCGCGTGGATCTGGTTCGCCGGGATCATCATCGCCCAGTGCACCGGCATGACGGACTGGTCGCCGATCTCCGGCATGGCGCTGATCACCGTAGTGCTCGTCATGGTCCTCGCGGGCAAGGACGACGTAGTCGGCGCGGTCACCATCGGCGCCGCGCTCTGCGTAGCAATCACATGCGCCGCCGACATGATGGCCGATCTCAAAACCGGATACCTCGTCGGCGGCACGCCCAGACGCCAGCAGACCGTCGAACTTATCTTCACCGGCATCGGACCCGTAATCACCGTCGCCACCGTTCTCCTCATCGCCCAGGTCAACCTCAAAACCACCGGCGTCCCCATGGGCGACGGCACACCAACCACCGCCCCACAGGCCCAGGCCCTCCAGGCGGTAATCATCGGCGTCCAGGGCGGCGACATGCCCTACGCCCTCTACGGCTTCGGAGCAGTCCTCGGCATACTCCTCGGCCTCGGCTCCTTCGCCGGCCTCGGCGTCCTCGTCGGACTCTCCATGTACCTACCTATCATCTACATACTGACCTACGGCCTCGGGTGCGTCATCAATATGTTTGTAACAAAGATCAAAGGCCGAACCTGGGCCGAGGAATGGGGAGTACCGCTCGCCGCCGGATTCATCGTCGGCGAAGCGATGCTCGCGCTCGGCGTCAACTCCGTCGTCCTGCTCTCGGGTTAATCCCATGAAACTTCTGGCCAATCTGATCCTGACAGCCTCGATCATCCTCGGCGCCCTCGCCGCGAGCACCGCCTACATCGCGCCCCTCTCGCTCCCCGACGAGCAACTCGTCGGCCTTACCATCACCCAGCCCGCCGGACGGGTCGCCCAGCCCGACGGTTCTTATGAACCACTTATACCCGACCATACAGCCCTCACCGCCGAACACATCCAGGCCCTGCGCGACCACCGCTACGATGCGCGCGGCGTCGAACGTGAGGTCCGCTTCGTCACAGTAAACGACTTCGACTTCAACCGCTGGATCGGTCGCTGGCCGTTCCTCGCCGCGATGGGCGGGCTGGCGCTCGGCGCCTGGCTTATGCGCAGAGCGACCAAAAGCGAACTTACGCGCAGCGAACCCGCCCCCGGCGCCGCGGTCACCGCTTCGCCCGAGGAATTGCTCGGCACGATCATCACCACTGTCGAATCGCTCCGACGCGACCTGCCCGGCCTCGCCGACGATCGCGCCCGCGAGCAGGCCGTCTTAGAACGCATCGGCGAGGTGCAATCGACACACGCGCCCGCGTTCATCGACGCGCGCACACGGCTGGTGGCCCGGCTTGGCCTCGGCGGCTACGCCGAACTCATGGACCGCTTCGCCGCCGCCGAGCGTCAGATCAACCGCGCGTGGTCCGCCGCCGCCGACCACGCGATGTACGAGAGTATGCCCGCCCTCGACACCGCCGCCGGCCTGCTCGCCGAAGCAAGACCGCTGCTCAATCCTCGATAGCAAGCCCGACGCTTTCCGCGACCGTTCGAGCCGCCGACGCGATCCGCGCGCCGCACCTTGTCAATTTATATTCTGAGCGCGGGGGAGTCTCGGCGATCACACGTCTTTCCATAAGACCCGCCGCCCCGATCGCGCTCAGGGTCTGGGTCAACGCCCGCGGCGTTACGCCGGGCAGGATCGATACAAATTCGCCGAAACGCGTCGCGCCCAGGCCCGCCGCCGCGAGCGTCGGCGCCGTCCACTTACGCCGACCGAGCGCCGCCAGACCGGCCCGCTCGAACCGTCGGACAAAGTCGCGGACCGCCGGCGCCGTGGATTCACCGTCGGGCGCGAGCAGATACTCCGGCCGCATCGGGTGCCCGTACCCCGGGTTGCGCATGACCAGACCGAGGTCTTCCATGGCCGCGAGAGTCCGCGAAAGCCCCTCGGGGGCAACCCCGAGCCGCCGCGACAGAGTCACAAATTTCGCCCCGCGCGTCTCCCACAGCGCCGCCACGACCGCCGGCGCCCACCCATGGTGGCACAGCCGGACGAGCGGCGCGAGCGGGATCGCGTGTTCTTCGGCGACGGGCATTGACACAGGAGTATACTTGCTATACAAACAGGATCAAGCGGCGACGCCGACGCACGCCGCTCATCAACCCACGGGAGGATCAGCATGACCGGAAAACTCGGATACGACGGCGGCCTGACATGCTCCATGCAGTGCCGCGACCTCGACGCGGCGCTCGACTGGTACTCGTCCGTCCTCGGCTTCACGCTCGTCTACAGGATGGACGATATCGGCTGGGCCGAACTCTCCACGCCGGTCGCCCGCGTCAATGTCGGGCTGTCGCAGGTCGAATCACCCGAAGTCCGCGGCGGCGCGACCCTGACCTTCGGCGTCACCGACATCGACGCCGCACGCGAGGCGCTCGAATCTAAGAAAGTCCGCTTCGACGGCGAGACCATGACCATCCCCGGCATGGTCAGCCTCGCCACGTTCTTCGACGCCGACGGCAATAAGCTGATGTTGTATCAGGATCTCAGCGGGCACTGAACCATACGAACACGGAGATACATCATGCGAAGACTTGCAAATACATGCGTCGCGGCGGCGATTCTTGCCGTCGCGGGCGCCGTTTGGTCATTAGAACCCGAAACAGCTGATGCGCCGACGCTGGTTGATCTCGCGTTCCTCTCGGGCGCGTGGCGGGGCGAGATGCTCGGCGGCGTCGGCGAAGAGTTCTGGTCGCCGCCGAACGCCGGCTCAATGCTCGCCGCGTTCAGGCTCATGCGCGGCGGCGCGACCGTCATGACCGAATACATCCTCGTGATAGAGGACGGATCCGGCGTCACTATGCGCTTCAAACATTTCAACAACGACTACACCACGTGGGAGAAGGACGCACCGCTGACCTTCACGCTCACCGAAGCGGCGGCGAACCGCGCCGTGTTCGTCAGCCCGAACGCCGAGCAGCGGCCGGGCCATATCGTCTACACGCTCGAAGGGGACACTCTGCGCGTAAAGATCGGCGCGGGGCGCGACACCGCTGAAAACGCCGGCGCGATGAACCTTGCATTCACACGGACGCGCTGAACCGCGCGGCGAAAGACCTCGCGGCGGCGACGGCGTCGGGGAGTTTGTCCGGCTGCGTCCCGCCGCCCTGCGCCGAGTCCGGGCGCCCGCCGCCCTT